>NZ_JBNPOK010000023.1:0-27797 GCF_050315135.1 Collinsella sp. SGI.033 | reverse complement strand
AACGTCCCCACGTGCCGAGCCGCAGCTATAGCAGCCCAAAGTGCTTTGCGGCGTTGTAAATTCCGTCGTCGTCCACGGCGGTCGTCACGTAGCTCGCCGCAGCCTTTACCGTGTCTTGCGCGTTGCCCATGGCCACGCTCGTGCCCACGGCGGCAAACATCGACAGGTCGTTCTCGCCATCGCCAAAGGCGATCGCCTCGCTCGCGTCGATGCCCAGGCGCTCCAGCGTCGCCGCCACGCCCAGGTCCTTGCCGCCGTTGGCCGGAATAATGTCGCAGAACAGGTCGCACCAGCGCGTGGTGAGCGAATGCGACACGGCATCGGTCACGATATGCTCGTCGGCCGGATCCACAAAGGCGCAAAACTGGTAAACCGGCGCATCGAAGGCATGCTCAAACGGCTCCTCGTGGTAGACGATTCCCGCGTTGCTACCGGCCGTCACCACGCGCTCGGACAGGCGGTTCACAAACGAGTTCTCGCCCTGCATGCACAGTGAGTCATAGCGCCCCTGCGCCACCTGGTCCACAATCACCGCAACGTCGTCCGGATCAATCGGACAGCTGCGGTAGACGCCCTCGGCATCAAAGCAGTGCTGGCCCGAAAGCGTAATATACGCATCCCAGCCAAGATCGAACAGCCAATCGGGCATCTGGTAGGTCGGACGGCCCGTGGCGATCACGCACGCGATCCCCTGCTCGTGAAAGCTGTCGAGCACTTGCTGAGCCGACGCCGGAATCCGGTGCGTCTTAAAGCTCAGTAGCGTGCCGTCGATATCGAAAAACGCGGCTTTGATCATCCTCGTCTACTCCTCGCCCTCGAGCTTCTCGCTCGCCTCGAGCCACGCCATCTCCAGCTCGTCCATAGCGGCGTGAGCCTCGTCGATCTTTGCCTGCTGCTCGCCCAGCGCCGTGTAGTTGGTGGGATCGACCTGCGCCATCGCGGCCTCGGCCTCCTCCACGCGAGCGCGCTGCGTCTCCATCTTGCGCTCGAGCGAGCTCACCTCGCGGCGGAGCTTCTGGCGCTCGGCGTTGGAAAGGCCATTGGGCTGACCGCTCGCCTTGGGCTTTTCGGCCGCAGCTGCCGCGGCACCGGTGTCGAACGTGCCGGTCTTGGCGCTCGGCGCACCCACGGGCTCGCCCTCGGCGGTGGCATTGCACAGGCGCAGGTACTGGTCGACGCCGCCGGGCATGTGCGTCAGGTGGCCGTCGAGCAGCGCCCACTGCTGGTCGGTCACGCGCTCCATCAAAAAGCGGTCATGCGTTACCAGAATCAACGTGCCGGGCCAGCCGTCGAGCAGGTCCTCGACAATCGCCAGCATGTCGGTATCCAGGTCGTTGCCGGGCTCGTCCAGGATGAGCACATTGGGCTCGTCCAGGATCGTCAGCAGCAGCGACAGGCGACGGCGCTGTCCGCCCGAAAGATCGCCGATACGACTCCAGAGCTGCTGCGTCGTAAAGCCCAGACGCTCGCAGAGCTTCTCGGGCGAGGTCTCCTTGCCATCGATAACGTAGTACTTCTTGTAGTTGCTGAGCACCTCGCGGATCGTGTCGCCCATGTAGGGCTCGAGCTCCTCGAGCTGCTGCGACAGCACGCCAAAGCGCACCGTCTGGCCAATCTTCACGCGGCCGCGCAGGGGCGCGATCTTGCCCTGAATCACATCGAGCAGTGTGGACTTGCCGGCGCCGTTCTCGCCCAAAAGACCATAGCGGTCGCCCGCACCAATGAGCCAGGTCACGTCGGAGAGCACTTGCTTGGGCGCGCCGTCGGTATCGGCATAGCCGGCGTCCACGTCGACCACGTCGATAACCTGCTTGCCCAGGCGACTCACCGCCAGGCGCTTGAGCTCCAGCTCGTCGCGCACGGGCGGTACGTCGGCAATGAGCTCGCGGGCGGCATCCACGCGAAACTTGGGCTTGGTGGAGCGCGCCTGTGCGCCGCGGCTCAGCCACGCGAGCTCCTTGCGCGCCATGTTGCGACGGCGCTCCTCGGTAACGGCGGCCATGCGGTCGCGCTCTACGCGCTGAAGGATATACGCGGAGTAGCCGCCCTCGAAGGGGTCGACCTGGCCGTCGTGGACCTCCCACATGCTGGTGCAGACCTCGTCCAAGAACCAACGGTCGTGCGTGACCACGAGCATGGCGCCCTGGCCGCGCTGCCAGCGGGCCTTTAAGTGGCGCGCGAGCCAGTTGATGGTGCGCATGTCCAGGTGGTTGGTGGGCTCGTCGAGCATGAGCACATCGTAGTCGCCGATCAGCAGGCGCGCGAGGTCCACGCGGCGGCGCTGACCGCCCGAAAGCTCGCCCACCGTGCCCTCCCAGGGCACATCGCTAATAAGGCCGGCCAGGATCTGGCGCGTACGCGGACTCGAGGCCCATTCGTACTCGGGCGTGTCGCCGACGACGGCATGATGCACGGTGTCGGTATCGACCAGGTTGTCCTTTTGGCCGAGCAAACCAATCGTCGTGTCGCGGCGATGCGTCACGCGGCCGTCGTCGGGCTCCAGCGTACCGGCGAGCACACTCAGCAGCGTCGACTTGCCGTCGCCGTTTTTACCGACGATGCCAATGCGGTCGCCCTCGTCCACGCCGAGCGTCACGCTATCGAAAATATGCTTGGTGGGAAACTCTAGGCTGACGGAATCGCATCCCAAAAGAATCGCCATATGCCCTGCTCCTTCGTAGAAATTCAACGTTGTCCATGATAGCAGCGAGCCCCACCCCAAACCACCACGAAGGTGCCTGTCCCCTTTGTGGTGGTCGCTTCGGTCGCAGAGCAAAAAGGCGGGCCATCTCCCGCAAGAGATGACCCGCCTCTCCAATCAGTCCCGCGGCAAGCATGGCCGCCGCGGGCCTCAAGCATGTCCCGGACTAGGAGAACATGCCGGTGAGGTAATCATTCAGCCGCTTATCCTTGGGCCGTTGGAAAATCTCGTCGGTCTCGTCGTACTCGACCATATCGCCCATGTAGAAAAACGCCGTGCGGTTGGACACGCGCGACGCCTGCTCCATATTGTGCGTCACGATGACGATGGCGCGATCGGCAACAATCGATGACATCAGGTCCTCAATCGCCAGCGTCGAGATAGGGTCGAGCGCCGAGCAGGGCTCGTCAAACAGAATCACGTCGGGATTGAGCGCCAGCGTGCGCGCAATGCACAGGCGTTGCTGCTGGCCGCCCGAAAGCGCGTAGGCGCTCTTGTCGAGCTTGTCCTTGACCTCGTCCCACAGCGCCGCACCGCGCAGGCTTTCCTCGACCATGCGATCGAGCTCGTCGCGGTCAGTAATGCCGTGGCGTTTGGGCGCAAACGTGATGTTGTCGCGAATAGACTTGCGAAAGGGGTTGGGCTGCTGGAACACCATGCCAATGGATCGACGCAGCTCGTAGGTGTTCTCGGTCTTGGTGTTCACGTTGCGCCCGCGGTAGTTGATCTCGCCCTCCACGCGGCAGCCGCGAATCTCGCGATTCATAAGGTTGAGGCTGCGCAAAAAGGTCGACTTACCGCAGCCCGAAGGCCCGATGAGCGCCGTGATCTCGCCCTTGTGAAAGTCAAGCGACGTATCGTGCAGCGCATGGTGGTCGCCATAGTAAACGTTGACGTCCTTGGTGGAAAGCACGACCTCGTCGCTCACGGCTTTGCCGCTTACGCGCACGCGCTTCTCGCTCTCCCCCACGCTCGACAAAAAGTCCTGGGTCTCGGACGCGGCCGCCTCGGTTGCGGGCGTTGCATTTATCTCGCTCATTCGGCCGTCATCCTCCTTGCCAGTTGCTTGCCCACGATACGGGCGACTACGTTAAACAGCAGCACGCAAATCATCAGCAGTGCCGCGGTGCCCCAAACAATCTGCTGTGCCTCGGGGCTGCCCTCGCCGTAGATCTTATAGATGTGCACGGCGAGCGACTCACCGGGGCGGAACACGTTCCAGGCGCAAGTGGGACTCGACAGGTTAAAGCTCAAGAAGTTCAGACGCACCGGCGAGCTCATGCCCGAGGTAAAGAGCAGTGCTGCCGCCTCGCCAAACACACGGCCGGCCGAAAGCACGATACCGGTCACAATGGCGGGCATGGCCTCGGGGATCAGGATGTGCAGCGTGGCCTCCCAGCGGGTGAGGCCCATAGCCAGGCACGCATCACGCTGGGCCTGCGGCACGTCCTCGAGCGCCTGCTGGATCACGCGCACCAGGATGGGAATGTTGAACATGGTGAGCGCGACGGCGCCGGAGATGATGGAGTACTTCCAGCCCAGCTGCACCGAGAACACCAGAAAGCCGAACATGCCGACGACGATGGAAGGCAGCGAGGACAGCGTCTCGATGGCGGTGGAGGCGATGTCACGGATGGGGCCGTCCGGCGCGTACTCAACCAGGAAGACCGCGCCGCCCAAGCTGATGGGCACCGAGATACCTAGGGTGATCAACAGCAGATAGAACGAGTCGAACAGCTGATAGAGCACGCCGCCCTGGGTTCCGTTGGCGCGCGCGGGCTGCGTGAGAAATCCCGGCTGGAACAGCGTCGAGATGCCCTCGAACAGAATATAGGCCACCATGGAGACGACGATGAGCATGACGATGGCGACGATTGCCGTCAGCACGCCCGTGGCGATGCGGTCCTGTTTTTGGACGCGCCCGAGTCTCGCCTCGTCGATATGAATGCGCGTGCTAGCCACGAGCCTTCGCCCCCTTGCGGCCGATAAGGTGGATGATCAGGATAAAGATGAGGCTCATGCCCATCAGCAGCAGACCGAGCGCCCACAGGACATCGTCTTGGGCAGAGCCC
This sequence comes from Collinsella sp. SGI.033, assembly GCF_050315135.1. Classification (NCBI taxonomy): domain Bacteria; kingdom Bacillati; phylum Actinomycetota; class Coriobacteriia; order Coriobacteriales; family Coriobacteriaceae; genus Collinsella; species Collinsella sp. SGI.033. Next base: position 23,024 of record NZ_JBNPOK010000023.1, on the reverse strand, counting down.
TCGGCATAGACCGCCATGGACGTGGTGAGCGTGGTGGTGATGGTGGAGGCCGGCGACAGCAGCGACGTCGGCATGGCCTCGATACCGCCGATAACCATGCGCACGGCGAGCGTCTCGCCAAAGGCACGGGTCATGCCGAGGATGACCGCGGTCATGAGCGACGGCATGGCGGATTTGAGCACCACGTGCCAGATGGTCTGCCAGCGGGTGTAGCCCAGCGCGAGCGAACCCTGACGGTAGCTATCGGGCACGGCACGCAGGCCATCGACCGAAAGGGTGGTCATCGTCGGCAAGATCATGACGGCCAGCACAATGGCGCCGGGCAAGATGCCCAGGCCCGTGCTCACGTGGAAAACGCTCTTCATAAGACCGACGACCACGTGAAAGCCGACCAGGCCAAAGACGACCGAGGGAATGCCGGTCAAAAGCTCAATAAGCGGCTGAAACACCTTGGAGCCAAACTTAGGGCTAATCTCGACCGCAAAGATAGCAGAGCCGATGGCGATGGGCAGCGCGATAAGCGTGGAGAGCACCATGACCGCAAACGAGGTGACGATCAGGGGCAGGGCGCCGGTATAGGGCAGGCCGTTTTCGGCCGTGTTGGCCAGGTCCCACTTGGTGCCGGTAAAGAACTCGACGACCGAAACGCCGTCCTTGAGAAAAGCCGAGAGGCCCTTTTGGGCGACCATAAAGATGAGCGCGGCAACGACAAGCGTCACGAGCGCTACGCACGCGCCCGTGACGCCCAGGCCCACGTTCTCAAGGTCGCGCTTTGGCAGCTGTTTTGCCATTGCAAACCTTTCCGGGGCGATTACTTATTTAGCGGAGACCTTGCCGCTGGCGTCCTTGACGACCTTCATGGCAGAGACGGGGATAAAGCCCTGTTCCTCGACAAGTTTGCCCTGGACGTCGTCGGAAAGCATGAACTCCAGGAAGGCCTTGGTGGCATCGTCGGCGTCCTTTGCGCAGTACATGTGCTCGGTCGCCCAGATCTTAAAGGAGTCGTCGGTGACGTTTGCGCTCTTGGGCTCCACGCCCTCGACCTTGATGGCGTTGAACTTGGAGTCGTCGAAGTGCGAGAAGTCGAGGTAGGAGATGGCGTTGTCGGTGCTGGCCATCTGAGTCTGGACGTCGCCGGACTTATCGAGCTCGGCGTCGCCCTTAAAGTCGACGGCCTCGTCACCAAAGACGGCGGCCTCGAAGGTGGCGCGGGTGCCGGAGCCGGCCTTGCGGTTGAGAACGACGATCTTGGCGTCGTCGCCGCCGACCTCCTTCCAGTTGGTGATCTGGCCGGAGAAGATGCCCTTGAGCTGCTCGAGGGACAAGTCGTCGACTTTCACGTTCTTGGAGACGACGGGACCCATGCCCACGACGGCGACCTCGTGGTCGACGAGGTTCTTGACCTGGTCGGCCTCGAGCTTGGTCTCGGCGAAGACGTCGGAGTTACCGATGGTAACGGTACCGGCGGCAACGGCGGTCAGGCCCTTGCCCGAACCGTTGCCCGAGCCAGAGACGGAGACGTCCGGGTTGGCGTCCATGAACTTCTCGGCAGCGGCCTCGACGAGAGCCTGGAACGAGGAGGCGCCGTCGTAGGTCACCTCGCCGGAGACGGACTCGGCAGCGGCGCTGCCCTTGTCGGCGGCGTTGGAAGCGCCTGCGCCGCCGCAACCAACGAGGCCGAGGCCCACGAAGCTGGCAAGACCACCAGCGAGGCCGAGGAACTGACGACGAGAATAAGCCTGATCGAGCATAATCTTCCTTTCATACATGCGACTCGCGGGCACCCTGCCCGCTTTGCTGTTTGGAAAGATACGGCCTCGATCGGGCGGTGCCCGCGCCAACTGCGGTTTCTTACGGGCATTTGATAGACCCTTACCGCAAGCGCGACTCGGCTTTACAAACGAATAACAAACCCGCCCCCAAGCATGGCCCGCCTTTTACACCAATAAAAACAAAGTTGCGGTGAAATAGTTCCTGCTTGGCCATCAAATGGCCCATTCTAGGAACTATTCCATCGCAACTTAGATTAGGAAACCGTGTAACCTTAAAGCTCTAATTCATTCAAACGGAGGATCGCAACAATATAGATCTTGAGCGCCTGCTTGAGCTGTTCCTCGTTGGCACACTCGTTGGGGCCGTGCATCTGGCCGCCCCATGCGGGCAGCTCCAGGCCGGTTTCCTCGGGGCCAAACGACACGGCGCGGGCAAAGTTGCGCGCGTACGTGCCGCCGCCCATGGCAAAGGGCTCGGCATGCTTGCCCGTAAACTCGTTATAGGTATCAATAAGCGCCTTTACGGCCGGATCGTCGGCGGACACCGAGAACGGCACCTTTGCACGACCCACACGGCACGTCACGCCAAAGCGGCCCACGAGCGGCTCGAGCTGCTCGCAGATGGTATCGGCGCTCGTGCTGTCGGGGAAACGTACGTCGATGACCTGCTCAATATGGCCATCCATCACACGGATAACACCGGGGTTACACGTGAGCGGGCCAAACGCCGAGCTCGTCGCGTCGATACCCAGGCCGCGGCCATAGGCATCCGCATGTACAAAGGTCAGAAACTTGACAAACTCGTGCTCGGCGGGCGTCAGCAGGCGCTCGTCGCGTGCACCAAACGCGTCCTCGGCCTCGCGCAGATACGCCACGATGAGGCCGACGGCATTGATCGTTCCCTCGGGCATCGAAGCGTGACCGCCAATACCGTGGGCGAAAATCTGCGCATGCCCGTTATCGAGCGCCGTGATCTCCAGGCGGTCGGCGTTCTCAACGGGCGCCGGCAGCTCATCGGCGGCAATCGCGAGCTCGCAGATAGACTGCGACGGAATGGCGTTGCTCGCCTCGGCACCGCTCCACGATACGATGCGCCCGCCGTCGATCTTGGAGCTCACAAATGTCGCCCCAAACTGGCCCTTCTCGGCATTGCAGACCGGGAACTCGGCATCGGGCGTAAACAAAAAGTCGGGGTCTGCGTGGTTCTCCAGATAATGGTGAACGTCGGACATGCCCACTTCCTCATCGCAACCCAGCAGCGCGCGGAAGGTATAGCGCGGCACAATGCCGTGCTTGATCAGGTAGGCACCGGCGTAGAGCGACAACACGGCCGGGCCCTTGTCGTCGATCACGCCACGACCGAGCAGCCAGCCCTCGCGGCGCTCCATCGCAAACGGGTCGGTGTTCCAACCGGGACCGGCGGGCACCACATCCACATGGCAGATGGTCGCAAGCTGCTTATCGCCGCGGCCGGGAATGTCGGCGATGCCCACATAGCCCTCGTCGTCGCTCGTCTGGTAGCCGAGCTTTTGCGCAATGCCGAGCGCACAATCGAGCGCATCACGGACCGGGCGGCCAAACGGCGCACCGGGCTCCGCATGGGCAGCAACGGCCACGGACGGATAGCTCACCAGCTGCTCGATATCGGCAACGACATCTTCCCAGATCTCGTCGACATACTCGGTAACGCTCTGCTCCACCTGATTCATGGACGACCTCCTTACCAATGAGCGACGGTCACACCCGCCCCTCGCATAACGTCATTAGATGGCGAAAAGTTTAGCAAGCTCGGCCACCGAGTGCACCACTGCATCGGCACCCGCCGCCTCGTGCTCGCCCGGCACCGCCGCGCCCGAATAGATGCCAATGCACGGCACGCCCCTTGCGTGCGCGCCCTCCACATCGTTAAAGCGATCGCCAATCATCACGGCATCGTCCGCCGTCGCGCCGAGCGCCGCCAGGGCATCGCGAACCGAATCGGCCTTGGTCTCGCGCCCCTGCGGCGGATTCATACCGACCACCGCCTCAAACTGCGAAAGCCCCAGCTCGCGCACCATGTCGATGCACTTTGCCTCCATGCGCGACGTCGCCACGGCCAAGTGATGCCCCTGGGCGGCCAAGCCATCGAGCAGTTCGGGAATTCCATCGAACACGGGGTACTCTTCCGGTCCCAGCTCATCAAAAAAGGCACGGTACTCGTCGGCCACCACAAGCGACTCCTCGCGCGAGAAGCCGTAAAAGTCGTGGAAGCTCTTCCACAACGGAGGCCCGATCATGCGGCGCAGGTCACCCATCTGCGCCTCAGAAAACCCGCGCGCAGCCAGCGTTTTACGCGTCGAGGTCATCACCGCCCGGCCCGTATCGGCCACCGTGCCGTCAAAATCAAACAGCACGACCGGCCGCTTGCATATCTCCAGAGCCTCCATCGACATCCCTCTTCCCCAGTTGAAGATTTCCACACCGACACTTCAAACTGTTGACTATTCAACAATTGAACCTAGCAATGTGGAGCGACTCTACTATACTTGTCGCACTTTGCTCTCAGAAGGCGGCGCGCAAGCGCCCCAACGAAAGGTGCAATTATGTCTTTTGCCATCATAACCGACTCCACGTCGGACATCTCCCCCGCCCGCGCCCAAGAGCTCGGCATTTACGTGATTCCACTTCATGTGATTATCGAAGGCGAAGACCTGCTCGACCAGGTGCAGATTACCGCCGAGGAATACGTCGCCCGCATGGCCGGATCCGAGCAGCTGCCGCACACCTCGCAGCCAAGCGCCGGCGAGTTCAAGGCACTCTTTGACCGCGTGCGCGCCGACGGCCACGATAGCGCCATCTTTATCTCACTGTGCAGTGAGTGGTCCGCCTGCTATGCCAACGCCAGCCTGACGGCCGAAGCGCACGAGCTCGACGTGCGCTGCATCGATTCGCGCACCGGCTCGGGTGCCGAGGGCCTGCTGGTGGAGTACGCGCTGGCCATGCGTGAGGACGGCCGCAGCCTGGACGAGACCGAAGCGCAGATCCGCGCGACGCTGCCCGACGCCCATCTGCTGCTGATTCCCCGCACGCTCGAGAACCTCGTTAAGAACGGCCGCGCGCCCAAGCTCGCCGGTCAGCTCACGCAGATGCTCAATATTCGCCTGGCCGTTTCGCCGGAGTGGAAATCGGGCGAGATCAAGGCGATCAAAAAGGGTCGTGGCGCCAAGCGCATCGTCACCAACACCATGGCAGATTGCCTCGCATTTTTGGCCGAGCACCCGGGCTCCAGCGTACGTGTGCTCACGACCGGCGCCGCCGAGGAGCAGGAGCTCGTCAACCAAGCGCTCGCAGGCCAGAACTACGTAGACGCCGGCACCGGCCCCATCGGCTGCACCATCGCCACCCACGTAGGCGTCGACGCCATCGCCATCAGCTACTGTCCCCGCTACCAGCCCATCCACTAGGGGCACCTTTACCACTTGCGGTGGAATAGGGACTGTTTTTGGCTTATCAACCGCAAATCAATCCCTATTCCACCGCAACTTAAAAACGGGCACTCAGCCCTGTGGGCCCTGGAATAGCTCATCATGTGAGCCCATTCTGACCAGTCTGATCACCGGATTAGTCTTATGCGGCAAGTAGAGAACGACCACATCGACCAAGCCATCGGATAGATGGAAATCGATGTGGCCGTTGTAGTTGCCACCCGGGTTTGAAAGCTCGTGGGCGCCATATTCCGCGGGAAGCGAGCCGTGAGCCGCAAGCTCTGCAACTGCCGCCTTAAACTCGGTTTTTAGCTGCGGATGGACGCGCATCGTCCGTTTGTAATCCGCCTTAAACTGAGCCTCGACTTTAATCTCAAACATCGCTAGCCCTCATCGAGGAACGATATAAGCTCATCGGCGTTATTGAATGACGGGCTGTCGTCCGGCAAAATCCCCAACTCATGAGCCTCGGCAATCACCATGGCGCGCCTCGTCGCCTCATTGGGCACCTCCGCCCTTCCTACGATCTCAAAAGGAATCTTTCGTTGATTTACCAGCTGCCGGACAGCAAGGTTGAGATACGAATTGAGACTCAGACCAACCGTATCCAAGAACTCAGTCGCCTGTTCCTTGAGCCCCTCTTCGATGCGAACCGTCGTAGGCTTAACCGCTGCAGTAGACATATGCGACCTCCTCGCCCTCGTCTTTTGCATCAGTATACCCCGTTTAGATGGCAGGCTGATGTTAAATAGCATCAGTCTGCCGTTCACATTCCACAACGACAGGCACGCTCGCCCTACATCAGCCCGCTCAGGACAATATCGACGGCCTCGTTGAGGTCATCGGTGATGTGGACGAGGTCTGGATCGAGTGGGCTGATCATGCCGGCATCCATCACCGGGCCGTTGAGCCAGTCGAACAGGCCCTGCCAGTATTCGCTGCCCACCAAAACAAGCGGCATGCGCTTGACCTTGTGCGTCTGCACCAGCGTGAGCACCTCAAACATCTCGTCGAGCGTACCAAAACCACCGGGAAACACGATGGCGCCCGAGCTGTATTTGACAAACATGGTCTTGCGCACAAAGAAGTAACGGAAGTCCATGCCGAGGTTCACGTATTTGTTGAGCCCATGCTCGTGCGGAAGCTCAATACCCAAGCCGACCGACTTGCCGTTGGCGCTCGCCGCTCCCCTGTTGGCCGCCTCCATAATGCCAGGACCACCGCCGGTGATAACCGCCACGCCGCGCTGCGCGATCTTGCGGCCGACCGTGCGCGCCGCCTTGTAGAGCGGATCGGTCTTGGGCGTGCGGGCACTGCCGAAGATGGTCACCGCGGGCCCGAGCTCGGCAAGCGCGCCGAAGCCATCGACAAACTCGGCCTGAATGCGCAGCACACGCCACGGGTCGGCGTGCAACCAGTCAGTCGAGTCCTCGGGCGCCAGCAGGTTGGCGTAGGTGTTGTCCTTAGGAATCATAGGGCCGCGCATAACCACGGGGCCGCGTCGGTACGTCTCGTCGTAGGCCGGCTCGCCCTCGACGTTCTCATTCTTAATCATGGGATACTCCTATCGAAAATAGAAACGGGCGGGGTCGACGCCATGCGTCAAACACCCGCCCGAACATCAACCATTCGGTATGGTACCCACGATGCATCAAGCGCTTGCAAGGCATCGGTCAGAGGTCGTGCAACCGATGCCGACGCATGCGATGCCCGGCGCCGGTTACGCACGGTCGATTGGCACGTAGCCTCGACACCGCGCGAGCGCCCCCGTAAGCGCACCCGCAGCTCTTAGTAATCCACTGCCGCGGGGCTGTTCATCCAGTCGCTCACGAACGCACCGTAACGGCCCTCGATAATGGCCTGGCGGGCACGCTGCATAAGGTTGAGCAGGTAGTAGATGTTGTGCATCGAAAGCAAAATGCCGCCGAGCATCTCCTTCTGCGTGACCATGTGGCGAATGAGCGCACGGCTGTAACCGCCCGTGCACACCGGGCAGGTACAGGTAGGATCGATGGGGCCGTCGTCGTGCGCAAAGCGGGCATTGCGGAAGTTAAGGCGACCCTCGCTCGAAAACGCCGTCCCCATGCGGCCGGTGCGCGTCGGCAGCACGCAGTCGAACATGTCGATGCCCACGCCTACACCACGCACGAGCGTCGTCGGATTGCCGACGCCCATCAGGTAGCGCGGCTTATGTTTGGGCATGTACTCGCTCGCGAGCGGTGCCAGCGTCTCAAACATGGTCTCGTGGTCCTCGCCCACCGAGTAGCCACCAATGCCGTAACCGGGGAAGTCACCGCACTCCTCCAGATGGCGCAGCGAACGCAGGCGCAGGTCCAGATGCATGCCACCCTGAACGATGCCAAAGAGCGCCTGGTCGTCGCGGGTATGAGCTTTATAGCAGCGCTCGGCCCACATGCTCGACAGCTCAACGGCGCGCTCAACGTAGGCGCGCGTGGCGGGATAGCCCGGGCACTGGTCGAGCTGCATGCAGATGTCAGAGCCGAGCTTCATGGCGATTTCCATGTTGTCCTCGGGCGTCCAGAACACGTGGCGGCCGTCGTAGTCGTTGACGATAAAGCGCACGCCCTCGTCGGTGAGCTTGACGGCGTCGTTGTGGCTGAACACCTGGAAACCGCCGGAATCAGTGAGGATGGGGCCATGCCAGTTCATAAACTTGTGCAGACCACCCAACTCGGCGATGGTGTCCTCGCCGGGACGCATGGACAGGTGATAGGTATTGGCGAGCACGATCTGGGCGCCGAGCTGCTTGACAGTCTCGGTAGGAATGCCCTTGACGTTTGCCTTGGTGCCCACGGGCATAAAGATCGGCGTCTCGATGTCGCCGTGCGGAGTGTGCAGCACGCCGGCACGCGCATGCGTCGTCGGATCCTCGGCGATCAGGTCGAATTTAAATAGGCTCTGGTCCATAAACTGGAACTCCTTGGTTGCGGTTCATACGCAAACCATTATAAAGACCGTGGCAGGTGAACGGCATAACGTCTTTCGGAGAAGGGAATGTCAAGCGCAAACTGAATAGAGCGGCCAAATTTTTGCTATCCAAGCGAGCCATCGAACACGTTTTGAAACTTTGCTGCGGCGCGCGGGATGCCGGCGCGAGACTTTATCATAGGGTGACAATCAACGATGAGGAGCACATGCCTATGACAGACGAGCTGGACCCCCAGACTCAGCAGCATATTGATGATTCCGCAGACGTCGCCGACGACTGCAGCACTCCTACCTGCGTCGCCGCTTCCGTCGATGCATCCGCCGAAGATGCGCACGCCGGTGCGGATAAGGCAACAGACACAGGCGATACTGTCGAGCATGACGAAGGCGAGCAACCGGAGTCGAACGACGCCGAGCCCGACGCGGACCCCGCGTCACAGGCGGCAGGCCCCATCGAGGTGTCTTCGGAAGAAGAGCTCGATGCCGTCATGGACTCCATGATGGATGCCGTCAAAGCGATGAAAGACGCCGTGGCCGACGCCGATGTGGACGCCGAAGAAGAGAAGGCCGCCGAGGCCGCATCGACCTTCGTGCCTGGCGAGACCCCCGTTGCCGACCAAGGCAGCACCGTACCTTCGTTCTTACAGCTCGAACACCCTACAATTGGCGCAGATGCAGTTGACCCGCACACTGCCGGATTTTCCGTGATCGAGGGTGGCACCGGCAATATCGCCACGTCGCAGGCGCCCGATGCGGGTACGGCCGACGCCGGTCACCCGACCGCTCCACACGCCCCTGCAGCCAGCCGCGATCTGGGAACCGCCGTCTCAAATACAGCAAACGCCGTAGGCACTTTTATCGCCCAGGGCGCCTCTGCCATGCGCGAGATGAACGCCGCAAAGAAGGCGCTCGCGGATGCTCGTGCCCATCTGGCCGAACTTGATCAGCGCATCGCCGATCAAGGCGAGGAGCTCGAGACGCGCCAGGATATCGCAGGCCGCTACGACCAAATCGTCGCCGAGCAGCGCCACGCTATCGACACGGCACAAAAGGCCGCCGCGGCGGCAGAAATCGGCCGCGATACCCATGCCGCCAAGACAACAGAGCTCAAAGCGCAGCTCGAACAAATAAAAGAAGAGGACGACGCCACCGAGCGGCGTCTCAAAGCCGCACTCGATGCCGTCGAAGCGCGCGAGGCGAGCTCGCGCGAGACCGGTAACCGCCTCGTACGACGTCTCGAGGATTCCAAGCGCATCCGCGACAAGGTACAGGCCGAGCGCGACGCCGGCGTTGCCGCAGCGCAGCAAACCGTCGACGCCACGCGTGCTCAACTCGAAACGTTGCGCCGTGAGTATGCCGAGCTGCAGCGCAATCCCTCGGCAAATCCCGCCAACTATACGGTGCGCACCAGCGAGCTTTCGATGCAGATTTCCGACACGGCTGATGCCCTACGTAAAGCCGAGGAAGATGTCCCGCGCATCACCGCCGATCTTGAGCACTCGCTCGCAGCCGCCGAGCACGCCGTCGAGCAGGCGCAAGCCCCCATCGCCGACGCCAAGCGCGCCCATCAGGCCGTGACGGCCGAGGCCGATGCCGCGCGCGACGAGCTGCAGACCGCAAAGGCGGCCGCTGCAACGCGCCAGCGCGAATTACGCGAGAAGATCGTCACCGAGGACAAAGCGCGTCAAGAGCAAGAGCAAGCTATCGCCAATGCCCAGGCGGACGTCGCGCATGCGCAGTCGATCATCGAGCAGGCGACCGAGGTGCACAACCATCCCGAGATCACCGAATCGCTCGCGGGCTCCCTGGCTCGCGATAAGGACGAGCGTGCCGAAACCGAGCGCGAAGTGGCTCAGCTCGAAGCCGCCGAGAACGACGTGCGCGAGCGCACCCGTGACTCACGCGTCAAATTCACCGGCGCAATCGTCTGCATTGTCGCCGTAATCCTCGTGATTGTCCTAATCTGGCTGTTCGCGAGCAAGTAAACCAGCTGCCAAAAAACACTCACCGCAACGTTTTGATTGGTGCAAAGGGGCCAGGCCACTTTGCACCAACTTGGTGCATATAAAGCAGTCCCCATTGCACCAACAACGTTTGCCCAGATAAAACCTGCCAAAATAAACCTATCCCTTTTTGGCAGGTTGAACCACGGCAACGCCAATGATTTGGCGAAGTCAGCGAAAACCCGCCAGAACGGCAATCTCTTGACAACCAAAGAAATGCCGATGTTTTGCCAGCGACAGCGAGCGGGTCGCATTTGAGGCAAGGTGACGTGAAACGAAAGGGCGCTGACCTTCTGGTCGCGCCCTTGAAGTTGAACGTCAGATTGTCCAAATGCGGCCCGCGCAGCGTCGAGCAGTTACGCGGTTCGTAGAACCGCGTAACTAACAAATGAGCATGGCGTCGCCAAAGCTGAAGAAGCGGTAGCGCTGCTCGATAGCGGCGGCATAGGCATCCATGATCTGGTCGCGGCTAGCAAGTGCGCTCACGAGCATCATGAGTGTGGAGCGCGGAACATGGAAGTTGGTGATCAGCGCGTCGACCACGTGATAGGTCGAGCCGGGCATGAGGTAGAGCTGCGTCGTCGCGTTCTCGCGCGCCACGATGTCACCACGGCCGAGCGTGTCGGCCCCGTCCTTACGGCCCTCAAAATAGCGCGCCGTCACAGCCGGATCGGACACCGGCGCGTCCGCGTCAAACGCACTCTCGAGCGAGCGGACTGCGGTGGTACCGACAGCAATCACGCGATGCCCCTCGGCCTTAGCCTTATGCACGGCGTCGACAACCTCCTGCGACACGTGATAGCGCTCGGTGTGCATCACGTGCTGCGTGGGGTCGTCCTCCTCCACCAGACGGAAGGTATCGATGCCCACCTCGAGCTCGACGGCGGCAAACTTCGCACCCTTGGCCTCGATAGCGGCCATGAGCTCGGGAGTAAAGTGCAGGCCCGCCGTGGGAGCGGCAGCTGAGTGCTCCTCCTTCATGGCGTAGACGGTCTGGTACTTCTCGGGATCGCCCTCGTAATCGGTAATGTAGGGCGGCAGCGGCACGTGGCCGGCAGCATGGATGGCCTCATCGAGCGTGCGCGGCTCTCCGGCGGCATTGCAACCGGCCGGCTCAAAACGCACCAGGCGACCGCCGCGGCTATCGGTAACAAAGTCGACGACCTCGGCCGTCAGCACCACGGGAGCACCCTCGGGCGCATGGGCACCACCGGCGCGATACTCAATCTGAGCACCGGGCTTTAGGCGCTTGCCCGGCTTGACCAGGCACTCCCAAACGTGACCCAGCGGATCCACGTCCTCGCGGCGCTTGAGCAGCAGCGTTTCGACCACGCCGCCCGAGCCGGCCTTGCGACCGATAAGGCGGGCCGGCATCACGCGCGTCTGGTTGATGACGAGCACGTCGCCCGGCTCGATATAGTCGATGATGTCGCGGAAGATGCGGTGCTCGACGGTGCCGCCATGCTCCAGCGGCGTTCCCGCCTGGGAGCCCTTGCGGTCAACCACCAGCAGGCGGCAGGAGTCGCGCGGCTCGGCAGGAGCCTGGGCAATCAGTTCCTCAGGAAGGTTGTAGTCAAAATCATCGGTACGCATAGACACGTCGAATACTCCTTATATAGCTAAAATCCGCTCTACATCCTAGCAGGCTGCCAGCCCAAAAGAACTACTTTTTGGCGGCTTTGCGCTCGTCGCGGATGCGGGCGCGGTCCATGGCCGCCTCGACGGCCGAGAATCGGCAGCCGCAATAATTCTGCCGATACATACCCAGCTCGCGCGAACGGCGTGTCGCCTCGGGATAATACGGGCGAAAATCGCGAATGACCGGGGCGAGCCCATGTGCCGCCGCCAAGCGCTCAAGCACGTCATTGCAGGTTTCGAACAACTGATACGGCGAGACGGCGAGCGTCGTACCCACAAACTCAAACCCGCACTCCTGGGCCACACGGCATGCCTCGGCCAGGCGCAGGGCATAGCACGCACGACAGCGACGGGGTCGATCGGCGCCCAGCGGGGCCACGCCGGCCTCCCAGCGCTCGCGGTCCTCCCCCGCCTCGATAAGCTCGATGTCGCCATCGGCACACCACCGGCGCAGCTCGTCCAAACGGCGCTGCCATTCATCGCGCGGCTGAATATTGGGGTTGGTCCAGCAAATCGTGGGCTCAAACCCCTCCTCACGCAGCAGACGAACCGGCTCGAGCGAGCACGGCGCACAGCACGCATGCAGCAGCAGCGGCTTCATGGACATCTCCTCCCAATCTTTGCCCAGGGTAGTCTTTTTGGGACGGGGCTATTTTGACTACTTTTAACGTCAAGCAGTTCCAAATACCTGCATCAACAGGAAAGTAGTCAAAATAGCCCCGTCCCAAAAAGACTACCTTGCGAAAAAGCGCACGCCAAAGGACGTGTCCTCGCAGGCGACAATGCGGCGGTCGCGCAAAATGGTCCGCACGTAATACCAGTCGCCCACACAGCCCGACAAATGCAAGCCGGCCGCCAGGTAGCACAGCAGCGGATAGCCCGAAAACGCAAACCCCAAGGCAAACGCCGTCGTCACAACAACCGTCGGCGCCAGACAAACTGCCACGTACCGCCGGCGCGAATACACCACGCCCTCGGCGCAGGCGTAAATCATGCACGTCTCGAGGTTCGCCCCAAAGGTCACCTGCGCGCCCGCAGGAGCCAGCAGCTTAAAGAACACGCCGTGCACCAACTCGTGCACGGCAAATGACGCCACCGAAACCGCAGCCAAGCCAACTATCCAGCCTAAGACAGCCGTCCAGCCACCCGCGTCAGCCGCATCCAAGTCCGCGGGCCCACCTAGCAGCATAAACACCGGCACCAGGCACACGGCAAATGCGCCAAGCACGGCCATCCCCCACACAAAGCAAGCGTGCAGGAAATCCTCGTCTTCAAACGCATGTATGTTGGAAATCTCATTCATAGCATCTTAGGATAGCGCCCCTGCCACGTACCCGTCCGCATGTGCGATAATGTCGAACGATATGCACGAATTGACCACCGCGTCGCCAGGCCTTGCGCCCGGCTGCGCTCTCACCATATGCGAAGGAGTCCCATGGCATCCAAATACTCCATGAACGACCGTCCCAGCTGGCCTCGCCGCGCCATCGTTACCGCCGGCGAGCCCTATGGCAACAAGGGTCTTCACTTTGGCCACGTTGGCGGCGTCTTTGTTCCAGCCGACTTCTTCGCCCGCTTCCTGCGCGACCGCCTGGGCCGCGAGAACGTCATCTTCACCTCGGGCACCGACTGCTACGGCTCGCCCATCATGGAGAGCTACCGCAAGCTCAAGGAGAACGAGGGCTACGATAAGTCCATTAGCGAGTATGTCGAGTCCAATCACTCTCGTCAGGCCGCGACCCTCAACAACTACAACATCAGCTGCGATATCTACGGCGGCTCGGGCCTTGAGCCGGCGGCGCAGATTCACAACAAGGTGACCGCCGAGATTATCGAGCGCCTGCACGAGCAGGGCACCATCTCCAAGCGCTCTACCCTGCAGTTCTACGACGCCAAGGCCGGCACGTTCCTCAACGGTCGCCAGGTCATCGGCCGCTGCCCCATCCAAGGCTGCAAGTCCGAGAAGGCTTATGCCGACGAGTGCGACCTGGGCCACCAGTTTGAGCCCGAGGAGCTCATCGCGCCCAAGAGCCAGCTCACCGGCGAGGTGCCCGAGCTGCGCCCGGTCGACAACCTCTACTTCGACCTGCCGGCCTACCTCGACTTTATGAAGACCTACACCGCCAAGCTCGCCCAGAACCCGCAGGTTCGCTCCGTGGTCTCCAAGACCATGGAGGAGTGGCTGCTGCCGGCACAGCTCTACATCCAGAACAAGTTCCGCGAGGCCTTCGACGCCGTCGAGGATCAGCTTCCCGAGCACACCGTGCTGGAGCCCGAGGGCAACAAGAGCAGTTTTACCGTCACCTTCCCCAGCTGGAAGGAGCGCGACGACGCCCACGCGGTGCTCGCCAACGGTGGCGTGCGCTTCCGTAGCGGCAAGGCGCTCGTGCCCTTCCGCATCACCGGCAACATCGACTGGGGCGTTCCGGTGCCCGAGGTCGATGGCGTCTCCGACGTCACCTGCTGGTGCTGGCCCGAGAGCCTGTGGGCGCCCATCAGCTACACCCGCACCGTGCTCGCCCGCGACGCCCGCGCCGCCGGCGTGACCGAAGGCGTCGCCGCCCAGGATGCCGCCCTCATGGGCGAGCCCGCCGCCGATTCCACGCAGGTCCCCGCACCCACCTACCAGCACAGCTCGCTCGACTGGCGCGACTGGTGGTGCTCTGACGACGCACAGATCTACCAGTTTATCGGTCAGGACAACATCTACTTCTACTGCATCGCGCAGACCGCCATGTGGGAGGCCCTGGGGTGGAACCTCACGCAGAGCACCGTCAGCGCCTGCTATCACCTGCTCTACATGGGCAAAAAGGCCAGCTCGTCCTCGCAGACGCCTCCCCCGCCGGCAGACGACCTGCTCAACCACTACACCTGCGAGCAGATGCGCGCGCATTGGCTGTCGCTCGGCCTGTCCGAGAAGCCGGTGAGCTTTAGCCCCAAGGCATATGACACACGCGTGACCGGCAAGGACAAGGACGGCAACGAGGTGCGCGCCTGCGACGACAAGCGCGTTATCGACCCGGCCCTTAAGGAGAGCGCGCTTTTGACCGGCGTGTTCAACCGCCTGGCCCGCAGCTGCTTCTACGGCGTCGCCGTCAAGGAGGGCGACGAGAGCCCCTACCGCAACGGCTGCATCCCCGCCGGTGCCGCCTCCGCCACCGTGGTCGAAGCCGCCCAGCAGGCAGCTCTCGCCTTTGAGCAGGCCATGTACAAGTTCGAGACGCACCGCGCGCTCGCCGTGTGTGACGACTACCTGCGTGCCGCCAACAAGCGCTGGAGCGACGCCTCCAAGGCTGCCAACAAGCTCGAGGGCGAGCCAGCCAACGCCGCAATGACGCAGGCACTGGTCGACGCCTTTACCGAACTGCGCGTGGCGACCGTGCTCATGCACGGTATTGTGCCGGCCGGCTGCGAGCTCATCTGCGAGTACTTCGACGTCGATCCGGTCGCCTTCTTTAGCTGGGACAACATCTTTGCCTCCACGGATGAGTTTGTGGAGAGCCTGGGCGAGAAGCCCGGCGAGCACCGCGTGAAGCCGCTGCCCCCGCGCTTCGACTTCTTTAGCAAGCACGAGAGCCAGTACTAGACAAACGCCAAGGCAGACTAGTCAATTTGGGACGGGGCTATTTTAGCTACCCCGTCCCAAATTTAACTGCAACGCCTGCCGAAACGGACGGGCAGCTAAAATAGCCCCGTCCCAAATTGACTACTTTTAATGGAATGGGAAGGAAAGACGGATGTCCAAGCCGCGTCGTCGTAAGCAGAAAAAGCAGGTTAAGCCCGAGCTCAAGCTCAGGCAGTTTGCCGCTACCGAGCTTTCCGACCAGCTTGCCGCCCAACACTCCGCCGCCGACCTGCCGCGCTTTATGGTCGACACGGTCGCCGGCGCCTATGCGCCTGCCGATGCCGAGCTCATGATCGAGGGCTTTGGCGCCGCGGCGACACGCCCGGTCACGCTGCGCGCCAACACGCTCAAGGCGACCGCCGAGGACATCGCCGCCGCGCTCGACGCAGCCGGCATCGCCCACCAAACCGTTGCCTGGTACCCGGACGCTTTCATCCTGCCCGAGGCCCAGGTATCCGATCTGTGGGATCTCGACATCTACCGCAACGGCAAAATCTATCTGCAGAGCCTGTCGTCCATGATGCCTCCTTTGGTGCTGGGCGCTCAGGCCGGCGAGGATATCCTGGACATGTGCGCGGCCCCCGGCGGCAAGACGACGCAGATCGCCGCCCTCACCCAGGGACAGGCGCACCTCACCGCCTGCGAGATGAGCATTCCCCGCGCCGAAAAGCTCGAGGCCAACTTGGGCCGCCAGGGCGCCAAAAACGTACCCGTCATGCGTATCGACGCACGCGAGCTCGACGAATTCTTCCGCTTTGACCGCATCCTGCTCGACGCCCCCTGCACCGGCACGGGCACCGTCATCAGCGGCAACGAGAAAAGCCTGCGCGGCCTGACCGAGCAGCTGCTCTGCAAGTGCGCCCGCTCGCAGCGCGCGCTTCTGGACCGCGCCATGGGCGCCCTCAAGCCGGGCGGCACGCTCGCCTATTCGACTTGTTCGATCTTGCCGCAGGAAAACGAGGACGCCCTGCAGGAGGCCCTCGACAAACACATGGACTGCGAGCTCATCCCCCTCGACGGCACGCCGAGCGAAAGCGAAGCGCGCCGTGCTCAGGAAGCTGGCGAAGAGCCACGCGTCGAGAGCAACGCCCTCACCGAGGCCATCGCCACCGGCCACGTCTCGACCGTCGCCAACGGCATGCCCGGCACGCTGACCATCCCGCCCAGCCGCGACTTTGAGGGCTTCTACATCGCTCTGATCCGAAAACGCAGCTAGCGCACGGACCAACTCAACAAGCTATCTCCGTGCGCGCTTGTCCTGCTGGTCCTTATGCCGCGCAAGCGCTTCACGCTCCTTGCGCTCGGCCTTTTTGCCCTTAATGGCCGTAACCACAAAGTAGATGACCGCGGCGGCTACGATTGCGCCCACGCATAGGCCAATCGAGCTCAATATCGTCGTGATTTCCATACCGCGCCACCTCTCTTATAAACGGGACATTTAAGATAGCACCTCAAAACCTGCCACCACAGCTCCTTCACGTTCGCCGGCCCTTCGGTCTAACGGATAGCGCGGCGGGGAAAAATCAACTCGTCAAACGTTTTAGCAACGTAGCGCCGGTCGCACGCTGCCGACCGCACATTATAGAAACGGACCGCAATGGATTCTCTCAACGATTTGAACGAGCGCGTTGACGCTTTTGTCGCCACCAGCTCCTTCGACACGCCCGCCGCGACGAACGACCAAGCCCCCATCGATGTTCCCGCCGAGGTTCACGAGGACATCGTCGCCTCGGTCGATTTCTCAGAGGTTGAGCTTGCGGACGAATTTACCGAGCCCCAGGTGGCCGTAACCCCCAGCGGCCTTTTGCCCATGGAGCCGCTGCCCATCGATGGGCGCCTGCGCAAGGCGGCCCTCCGCATGCCCGATGAGATCGAGGAGGCCAGCGGCTTTACGCTCTTTGGACGCCGCATCAAATCGCTCATCTACACCACCGACGTGGCGGTCATCCGCAACTCCAATGCCGACGCCGTGTTTGCCGTCTACCCCTTCACGCCGCAGCCCGCCATTACGCAGGCGCTGCTGACTGTTGCCGAGTGCCCGGTCTTTGTGGGCGTTGGCGGCGGTACCACCACCGGTAAGCGCTCCGTGCAGATGGCGGCCGTCTCCGAGATGCAAGGCGCGGCGGGCTGCGTGGTCAACTCCCCCGCTACCGCCGAGATGGTCGAGCACATCACCAACATCGCCGACATCCCCGTCATCGCCACGGTCGTTCGCTGCGATGACGATGCCCACGCCAAGGTGCGCGCCGGGGCCAAGATCCTCAACATCGCCGCCGGCAAAAACACACCCCAGGTCCTACGCGAGCTGCGAGAGCACTATCCCAGCCTGCCGCTCATCGCACCGGGTGGCAAGACGCCCGAGAGCATCCGCGAAACCATCGCCGCCGGCGCCAACGCTATCATCTGGACGCCGCCTTCGGCCCAGCAGCTGCAAACCGACATGATGGAGCGCTACCGCAAGATGAAGGAAGACGCCACGCCTGTCATCTCGCGCGACGATGTGCCCATTATCGACCAGGTCGCCGCCGCCGAGGTCAGCCAGGTCGAGAACATGAATCCCGACGTGCCGATTCCCGACGAGGTCATCGAGCGCGTCGCCTCGATCCACGATCATATCGAGGAGCGTCGCGCCAACCGCGGACTCAAGCCCTCGCTACACGGTTTCTTCTTCCGTGGAAAGAAACGCTAGCCGCAACAGCAAGGCCCGCCCCGCAAACAACGGGACGGGCCTTTTTCTGTTATCAAATGTCAGGAGGACAGGCGTAGCCGTTAAAACCGTCAGCCAGCCCACAAACGTTAGTCCACGCGCTTGTCGCCCATAAAGAAGAGCGCCACCGTACCAGGTCCGGTATGCGAGCCAATCAGAGTACCGATGTCATTAATCTCAATCTTGCCTTTAAGCTGCGGAATCTGTTCCTCTATCAGCGCCGCAACTGCCTCGGCATCCTCGCGACACGCCGAGTGCGACATGATGCACTTACCCGAATAATCCGCACCGCCCTGCACGTGTGCCATCATGGTCTTAGCCATCTCGGAAATCGCACGCTTCTTGGTGCGAATCTTCTCACGCGGCGCCAGCTCACCTTCGCAATCGACCGTCATAAGCGGGCAAATCTTGAGTGCCGTGCCGATGATCGCGCTCGCGGCCGAAATGCGACCGCCGCGCAGGTAGCTCGACAGATCGGTCGAGAAGAACCAGTGGTGCAGGTTGAGTTTATGCTCCTCAATCCAAGCGGCCGTCTCGTCGAGCGAAGCGCCGCCATCGCGAACGTCGGCGGCACATTCCGCCAGCAGGCCAAGGCCCGAAGACGCCGCCAGCGAATCGATGACGCGCACCTTGCCGCCCTGGGGATAGCGATCCGCGAGCATCTGCGCCGCAACGCAGGCCGATCCATACGTGCCCGAAATACCCGACGACAACGTCAGGTGCAGCACGTCTTTACCCTCGGCAACAAACGGCTCCCAAAACTCCTCGTACTCACCCACGCTCACCTGAGACGTCTTGGGCATGGCGCCCGCGGCAATCTGAGCAAAAAACTCGTCCGGCGTAATCGACTGATACAGATCGTCCGTATAGACAACATCGTCGATCTCGTAATGAAAACACACGACAGGAATATTGCGCGACGCAAAGAACTCACGGGTTCGATCGGCAGCGGATTCACAGGTCAGGACAAAATCACTCATATGAGGCTCCTTACTCATTGCTGCGCAAATTATCGCACAGCATGCGTGAATACGGTACAAATGTCCGTTATTTACCAAATTGAACCAAAGGTAGTGAACATCTTTACCGTCATCATCTCTAGCGATCCCGGAGGTATGCGCCTGCAAAAACGACCCTACGTCTCCACTCAACCGCCATATCTACCTTGACTAAATCGATTTAGCAAACCGTTCGGCCAACAATTCAATCTCCTAACCCCAATTGAAACAAAAGCAGCGCATACTGATAAACGTTTGACGATGTTTATCGGTTTTACCAACCACATCGGAAGGTGTTTCATGGTCGCATTCGATCGCAATCCGCAAGACTTCAAGTATCTGCGCCTGCTGTCGAGACAGTTCCCCACCGAGCAATCCGCATTCACCGAGATCATCAACCTCTCGGCCATCCTCAACCTGCCCAAGGGCACCGAGCATTTTATGAGCGATGTGCATGGCGAGTACGAAGCCTTTATGCACATCCTCAACAACTGCTCGGGCGTCGTGCGCGAGCATGTCGACGAAATCTTTGGCGACACGCTCTCCTTTAACGAAAAGGGCGAGCTGTGCACGCTCATCTACTACCCGCGCGAGAAGATCGATCTGGTCCGCAGCCGGCACGAGGACTCGCCCACCTGGTACAAGACCATGCTCAACCAGCTCATTGTGGTTGCCCGCTCGCTTTCGAGCCGCTACACCCGCTCCAAGGTACGTAAGGCCATCCCGCGCGATTACGCCTACATCATCGACGAGCTGCTGCACACGCATCCGGACGAGAACAACTACCGCGTGCGTTATCACGAGCGCATTATCGAATCCATCTTGGAGACCGCCAGCGCCGACGACTTTATCGAGTCGCTCGCCTCGCTCATCAAGCGCCTCGCCGTGGACCACCTGCACTTGGTGGGCGACATCTTCGACCGCGGCGGCGGCGCGGCCAAGATTATGGACCGCCTGCTCACCTATCATTCGCTCGATATTCAGTGGGGCAATCACGACCTGTTGTGGATGGGCGCCGCTGCCGGCGAGCCTGCCTGCATCGCCACGGTGCTACGCAACAACCTGCGCTACGACAACTACGAGATTCTCGAGAACGACTACGGCATCTCGCTGCGCGAGCTTGTCGCCTTTGCCAACGCTACCTATACCGCCGGCGAGCCCATCAGCCCGCTCATCAAAGCCATCAACGTTCTGCTCTTTAAGCTCGAGGGCCAGATTATCCAGCGCCACCCCGAGTTCGACATGGCCGACCGTCTACTGCTCGACAAGGTCGATCACGACACCGGCACGGTCACCCTCGCCGACGGCAGCGTGTGGCCGCTCACGACCAACGACTTCCCCACCGTCGATCCAACGGACCCCTACACGCTCACGCCCGAGGAGCAGCACATCATCGACAAGCTCGTGTCCGAATTTGTCACCGCCGATCATCTGCATCGCCACATCGATTTCCTCTATACCCACGGCTCCATGTATAAGGTCGCCAACGGCAATCTGCTGTTCCACGGCTGCGTACCGCTCAACGAAGACGGCACCTTTAGCAGCATGAACTGCCTGGGTACCTGGCATGCCGGCCGCGATTATTTTGATTTTTGCGACTATATCGCCCGCCGCGCCTGGCGCGTCGGCGACCGCGATGCCCTCGACTGGATGTGGTACCTGTGGATCGGCTTTAACTCACCCGCCAGCGGACGCGTGGTGCGCACCTTCGAGCGCGCCTACATTGCCGACAAGAGCACGTGGGTCGAGCCGATGGACCCGTACTACACGCTCACCACGTCCTCGTCCGTTTGCGACGACATCATGCGGGAGTTTGGCGTCGCCCCCATGGCTTGCTCGCCGACGGGCCATATCATCAACGGCCATACGCCCGTCAAGACCACCAAGGGCGAGCAGCCCATCCGCGCCAACGGAAAGTTGCTGGTAATCGACGGCGGTTTCTGTCGCGCCTACCACCCCAAAACGGGCATCGCCGGTTACACGCTCATCTCGAGCTCGCGCGGATGCCGCCTTAAGTCGCACCAGGCCTTTACCAGCGTTGCCGAGGCGCTCACCCGCAACATCGATATCGAGAGCGAGACCAACCGCTTTGACGAGGCCGACCGGCGCCGCATGGTGAGCGACACCGATACCGGCGTCAAGATTCGCAGTCAGATCCAAGACCTGCGCCAGCTCCTCGATGCATATAGAAACGGTGCTATCGAGGAGCGCGCCTAGCCCCGCCTGCGGGGATTGGTTAAACTTGCTGGGTTTGTCATCCCCGCGGCGCCCCGGCGCCACCCTAAGGCAGGTACCATGCAAAAGCTCCTTGCGCAGATCATAAAGTTTGGCGTCGTCGGCGTCGTTGCCACCGTCATCGACTTTGGCATCATGAATCTGCTCCACTACGGCCTGGGCCTCAACATCTTGATCGCCAACACCAGCGGTTTTATCGTCTCGCTCATCTTTAACTACGTCGCGAGCATGAAGTACGTGTTTGCACACAAGGAGGGCATGAGCCGCCGCCGCGAGTTCATCATCTTTGTCGTGCTATCCGTTATTGGCCTGGCGCTCAACGACGGCATCGTGCTTGCCCTCAACGCCGGCCTGGGCCTCGAGGCCAATATCGCCAAGATTTGCGCCACCGCACTTGTCATGGTCTACAACTTTGTAACGCGAAAGATCTTCCTAGAGGGCGAGCAGACCAAATAGCTCGGCCTCCTCGTTGCACTACGGGGACCTGCGGATGACGCGCGTCAAGCGTAGCGTTGCCTGGGCCTTGCTCGTTTACGGGAAGATTTGCAGCGTTTGCGGATTACCTCTTGAATATTTGGCGAGTTCGTATAGTTCTTGCCAAAGACCTTACGTTTGCCATGCAAAAGCTCTAAAGTATCTCGTTGCTCGATTCATCAACGCATTGGATGTGATTACGTGCGCAACGCGCTGGCACAACCTCATACCAAGCAGTTCCTCAAGTTCGCTGTCGTGGGCCTTATCTCCTTTGGCGTCGACTGGGGCATGCTTATTGCGCTCGTCGAGCTGTTCCACCTCGACTTTTTGATGAGCACGACGGTCTCGTTTACCACGTCCGTCGTGGTTAACTACTGGCTCAGCATGAAGTACGTGTTCGACCATCGCGAGGGCATGAGTCGTAAGCGCGAGTTCACGATCTTTACCATCCTGTCGGTGATCGGTCTGGGCCTCAACGACCTGTACATGTTTGTGGGCGTCACGTTTTTGAGCATCGGCTACCAGGCCATGAAGGCCATCGCCACGTTCCTGGTTACCTGGTACAACTACTTTAGCCGTCGCTTTTTCCTCGAAGGCGCACGGTCGTAGACGGCCAAACATACCCTTGCATTCGCAGCCGGTTGGAATTCTCGTTCCAACCGGCTTTTTGTTTGCAGAGTCTGCCGAGGAAGGCGGGCTACGGTGCATGAATGGGACGCAGTTTCCCCATGAACGCCGTTCCGGAAAGTGTATCCCAGATTGCAGCCGGGACTGCGGACGATTTCCTGGACCGCTAAATCGCGGCCATCCCCAGCGACGACCGGTAGTCGTCCGGTGTCGCGCCACCGAGCGCGTCGCTTGCCCGCTCGGAGTTGAAGCGCCCTATCCACGCGCCGAGGGCCTCGATGAACTCCCCGGGCGACCAGCCGGACCAGTCCCTCCCGTGGAAGAACTCCTTCTTGAGCAGGCCGAAGAAGCCCTCCATCGCGGCGTTGTCGGGGCTGCAGCCCTTGGCCGACATGCTCCTGACCAGGCCGTTCCGCTCGCATATCGATATCCAGCCCGGCCAGCGGTTGTTTTTCACAACAACTAAATTTAGGATTTCACGACTAATTTCTTTCGGGTTTCACCGTTTTGCAAAGGTGCCGCACCCTTTCTC
>NZ_JBNPOK010000022.1:0-36144 GCF_050315135.1 Collinsella sp. SGI.033 | reverse complement strand
CGAAGGACCTGAGAAGGGGGAGGCCTCGCGGCCTCCCCCTTTTTCGTTTCTCAGGCAATTTGTCTCACATAGTAGCTGTGTTTTATAACCCTCGTTTGTCGCATCTTCTTTGAACGGGCTACAATATCGTAGTCTGTGTAGCATGGAGGTGAACATGGCTGAAGCTGGTATCGGCGTTGATATCGTCGAGATTTCCCGAATGAAATCAATCCTTGAGAAGACGCCGTCGTTTGCCCGGCGCGTGTTTACCGATGAAGAGCGTGCGTATTGCGATGCGTCGTCTCGCCCTGCCGCTCATTATGCCAGCCGCTTTGCCTCTCGCGAAGCGGTACTTAAGGCACTTGGAACGGGGTTTAGTCAGGGCGTTGGACGTAAGGACGTTTCCGTAACACGCGATAGGCTCGGCAAGCCAAAGGCTCTGCTTTCTGGTCGCGCTCTCGAAATCGCCCAGGATTTGGGTGTTGTCGAGGTTGCTCTTTCTATTACCCTTACGGGTGACTTGGCTGTCGCTAATGCCATTGCGATCACCGAGGATGCTCGACCTAAGCCTAAGGAAGAAAAAATGAGCACCAAGGAGCGCGTTGCCCAGACATTTAAAGAGGCTCGTTCTGTATTGGATGAGCTTGAACAGCTGCAACAATCTGCTTTGTCGGAGCATTTGATCGATGATCCGCAAGATACGCAAGGAGCATAGATGAAACCGGTTTTGAGTACCGAGGAAGTCGTTCGCCTCGAGGATATTATCGAGCGCGAGGGCACCTCGAAGGCCGAGCTCATGGAGTTGGCAGGTGAATTTGCCGCCAACGAGATTTTAAAGCTCAACCCTGATCGCGTTCTTGTGCTGGTCGGCTTTGGCAACAATGGCGGTGACGGTTGGGTCGCTGCGGATATCCTGACCCATAAGGGCGTTGATGTTGATATCGTTTCTCCAGTTGAGCCGGATGAGATTCCTGCTGCCCTTGCTCGTCATGTTGCCCGTCGCACCGCCGGTCGCGACGTTCATGTGTGCGTTGGGCCTTCGCGAGACGAGCTAGAGGTTCTCATTAACAAAGCGGATGTCGTGGTCGATGCTATTTTTGGTACCGGTTTTCACGGCAACCTTCGTGCGCCGTTTTCTATTTGGATTCCTACGGTTAACGAGTGCGCCGATCACGTTGTTTCTATCGATGTTCCCTCGGGCCTGAATGCCGAGACGGGCGTTGTGGATGACGACTGCATCCGTGCCGAGCGTACCGTGACGATGATTGCCCCTAAGATCGGCCTCTACAGCGCAGACGGTCCGGAGTATGCTGGCGACCTGGTGTGTGGCGGTCTGTACGACCGCCTCGACGAAGTCATCGATGATGTCGATCATGCTGCCGAGATCGTTGAGCCCGGTGATCTGGTGGACTACTTTGCCCCGCTGCCCACGAATATCGATAAGTATTCGCGCGGCTCTGCGCTCATCGTTGCCGGGTCGGCACAATATCCTGGTGCCGCCATCATGGCCGCAAAGTCTGCCGCTCGTGCTGGTGCCGGTTATGTGGCCGTTGCGACGCCCGATGCGTGCGCCAACCTTATTCGTATGGCGCTCCCGTCGATTCCCGTTTTCGCCATTCCGTCTGATTCCCGTGGATCTTTTGGTGCTGCTGCGCGTATGACAGTGTGCGAGATTGCTAAGAAGTACAGCTGCGTTGTGTGTGGGCCTGGCATGACGACGTCTGCCGGATCGATGCAAGTCGTTTCGGGCCTGCTTGAGCTCGATGTGCCGCTTATCCTAGATGCAGATGCGCTCAACTGCCTTGCCAAGATTGCAATCGACGGCATCGACAGTAATCCCGAGATGTACCGTCGCGAGCAGCCGCTCGTTATGACGCCGCATTATCGCGAGCTTTCGCGTCTCGTTGCCGGCGACGAGGTCAATGATCTTGGCACTGCTATTGCCGCTGCTCAAAAGATTGTCTGGGCTGCCGGTTCCGATAATCTCGTTGTTATCGCTAAGGGCCCGACGACGGCCATTTGCGGCGTCGAGCGCGTGCTGCTGCCGCTTTCGGGCCCAGCGTCGTTGGCGACCGCTGGCTCGGGTGATGTCCTCGCAGGTATCCTTGCAGGAACGCTTGCGACCATGCGTGACGAGATGGACCGTTGGGAGCTGCTGTACTCGTATGCCGTCGCACTCCACAGCTATGCCGGCTTTGCTGCGGCGACGGAGTATGGCGAGAAGAGCGTTATCGCGACCGATCTTATCGACTTGATCGGTCCCGCCATGGAATTGGCGGCAAAGGATGCGCTCGATGATCTGGGAATCATGGACGAAGGGTCGGATGACTAATCATGAATAAAGCCGATTTGACGCGTTGGTCCTGGGTCGAGATCGACCGCGGGGCGCTCCGCCGCAATACGAGGGCCTATAAGAACTTGCTAGATCCGCGTCAGCGCCTGTGCTGCGTGGTTAAAGCCGATGCTTATGGTCATGGAGCCGTCGAGTGCGCCAAGATCATGTATTCGGCCGGTGCCGACATGTTTGCCGTGGCGACGGTCAGCGAGGGTATTGAGTTGCGCCAGGGCGGAATCACCAAACCCATCCTGATTCTAAGCGAGCCTCCCATCGAGGCTATTCCTTCATTGCTCGAGTTCGATATCATGCCCTCGGTCTATACGTCCGATTTTGCTCTTGCGTATGGTGAATGTGCCGTCGCGGCGGGCAAGGTGGGCAAGTATCATCTTGCCATCGAGACGGGTATGAACCGCATCGGCGTTCACTACACGCAGGTGCTCGACTTTGTCCGCGGTATTAATTTCCATCGTGGTATTCAGTGCGACGGCGTATTTACGCACTTTGCCACGGCCGACGAACCATCGGGTTGGGACTACAAGCTGCAGTGCCAGCGCTTTACCGAGGCCGTTCAGGCCATTAAGGATGCGGGTTTTGAGTGCGGCATCGTGCACTGTGCCAACACGCCGTCCTCGATGCTCGACCCCTCGATGCATTTTGATATGATTCGCGCTGGCGTTGGCTTGTATGGCATGCAGCCGTGCGAGCTGAGCGGCCGCGTGATGCGGCTTGATCCCGTTATGAGCGTTCATGCGCGCGTGACGCGCGTGGCGCATCCTGCGATGGGCGAGGGCGTAGGCTACGGTTTTACCTACCGCGTACCGCGCACACGCGTTCAGATCTGCACGCTGCCGATCGGATATGCCGACGGCCTTTCGCGCACGCTTTCCAATCGTATGGACGTGCTGTATCGCGGTGAGCGCGTGCGTCAGGTCGGAAATATCTGCATGGATCAGTTTATGGTTGCCATTCAGTCCAACCCGGCTCACGAGATTCCCGAGGCCGAACATGGCGACGAGATGATAATTATCGGTCGCGATGGCGATGCCGAGATTACCATGGATGAGATGGCGCGCCTGCGCGGCACGATCAACTACGAGGTCGCCTGCGGCTTTGGCATGCGTCTCGACAAGGTCTACGTGTAGGAGCCGCTATGGGCGTTATGCACATCCCCGGCCATAGCCATCAGGCGCCGCGCGAAGTTGCACTCGAGGAGATCGAGGCCGTCCTGGGTGATTGCCGCCTTTGCCAGCTTTACCAGTCGCGCCACAATATCGTGTTTGGGGTGGGAAACCCCCGCGCTCGCGTGATGTTTATTGGTGAAGCGCCGGGCCGTAACGAGGATTTACAGGGCGAGCCCTTTGTGGGGGCGGCGGGTGAAGACCTCAACGGCATTCTGTCCCTGGCGGGCCTTAAGCGTGAAGATGTCTATATCGCCAATGTGCTTAAATGTCGCCCGCCGGGAAACCGCAATCCGCGTCCCGAGGAAGTGCTTGCTTGCTCACCGTTTTTGCGCGAGCAGATTCGAAGCATTTGGCCCGATATCATCGTGACGCTCGGCAATCCCGCAACGCACTTTGTGCTCAAGACCGAGATTGGCATTACCAAGCTGCGCGGCAGGTTCCATCAGATGGGGCACTTTGTGGTGATGCCGACGTTTCATCCCGCGGCGGCGCTGCGCAATCCGGCGTGGCAGGAGTTGCTGGAGGAAGACTTTAAGATGCTGGGCGACTATCTGGTGCGACACCCCGCGCCAGAGGGCGCCTCGGAATAATAAGGAGCGTATATGTCCCTGGAGCGCCTGGGGCTAGGTACCTACAAAACGGCTCGTACTGCCGATACGGAGCAATTTGGCGAGTTGGTTGCACCGTGTCTAGAAAATGGCGATGTGCTGATACTGACCGGCGGCTTGGGCGTGGGAAAGACCCACTTTACCAAGGGCGTCTCGCGCGGCTTGGGCGATGAGCATATGGTCACGAGTCCTACGTTCGCGCTCATGGCCGTTCACGACCAGGGGCGTATTCCGCTGTTCCATTTTGATCTGTACCGCTTGGAGCATGCCTACGAGCTCGAGGATACGGGCATTTTTGACGTGCTCGGCTATGAGGGCGCTTGCCTGTTGGAATGGGGCGAGCAGTTTCAGGACGAGCTGACGGATGAGTATCTCTCGGTGACGCTTAGGCGCGATGAGGACGATAGCGACGTGCGAACGATCGCGCTCGAGGCGCACGGCGAGCGCGCGACGGAGCTTTTCGATTTGATTGATAAGGCTGTACAAGATGAGCTTGCATAACGACAACGCGCTGGTAGTGGCGCTCGATACTTCGACCGACATGCTTGCCTGCGCGGCAAGCTGGATTGATGAGCAGACGGGCGAGGCGAAGCTGGTGAGCGGGGACCATCTGTGTCGTCGCCATGCCAACGTGGAACTTGTGAATACCGTCGATGACGTGTTGGCGCAGGCCGGGCTGAATCGCGGCGATGTCGGCTGTTATGTGGTTGGACGCGGCCCGGGTTCGTTTACGGGCGTTCGCATTGGCATCTCGACCGCTAAGGGTCTGGCGCGCGGTGCCAACGTGCCGTTGCTGGGCGTGTCGACACTTGACGCTTGCGCCTGGACGGCGTGGAAGGCTGGCGTGCGCGGCAAGCTTGGTGTTCTTGCCGACGCCATGCGTGGCGAGGTGTATCCGGCTCTGTACGTGCTGGGGGACGAAGGTCCCGAGCGTCTGTTTGAGCGCGAACACGTGGTCAAAGCCGCCGTGGCGCTTGATGAGTGGCGCCAGGCCGCGGACTGGAGCCAGGTTAAGCTGACTGGTGACGGTCTCGTACGTTATGGCAAGCTGCTGAGTGAGGACGAGACTGCGCGCTGCGTGGAGCGAGACCTGTGGTGGCCCTCGGGCGAGGGCCTTCTGATGGCGCACGCCGCGGGCGACGGTAATCCGGCTCGCGTTTTGCCGATCTACACGCGTCTTTCGGATGCCGAGGAAAATGAGCGTAAGCGCCTTGGGCTTGCCGAGAGCGCCCAGAGCGAGATTACGGGTGTTGCCGACGAGCTCGCCGGTCGCCATCTGCAGTTCCGTCCCATGGGCGCGGCGGATGCCGAGGGCGCGAGCGCATTGGAGGCCGCCTGCTTTGAAGGCGCCGGACACGAGGCGTGGACGCCGGGCATGTTCCTGTCCGAGCTGGGCGAGGGCGTTGCCGCACCGCGTAGCTGGTGGGTGGCGCACGACGACGGTCAGCTGCTGGGGCTTGCCGGCGGCATGGTCGTCGACGGTGACGTTCAGATTATGGACGTCGCAGTTGATCCTGCTCATCGTCGCGAGGGCATTGCCCGCAAGCTGCTGTCGCACGTGAGCTATGACGCCCAGATGCTCGGCTGCACCACTGCTTCGCTTGAGGTTGAGGACGGCAACGAGGGTGCGATTGCGCTCTATAGCGCCTTGGGCTTTACCGAGGCGGGTCGTCGCCGTGGCTACTACGGCGTCGGCAAGGATGCCATCGTCATGACGGCGTCGCTGCCCCTGGTGCTTCCTCTCGACAATGCCTCGCCCGAGCCAACGGCTGCCGAGCAGCGCGTCTGGCCGCTGCCTGAGCCCGAGCGCACCGCCGAGGAGCGTGCCGAAATCGAGCGCCGTCGCCTAGTTCTTGCCATCGAGAGCTCTTGCGACGAGACGGCTGTTGCGATTATCGATGCGGACGGCAATATGCTGGCCAACCAGGTGTCGACGCAGATTGATTTTCATGCTCGCTTTGGCGGCGTGGTGCCCGAGATCGCCTCGCGCAAGCATGTCGAGGTGATTGTGAGTGTCGTAGATGCGGCGCTTGAAGATGCCGCGGTATCGCTTGGCCTTGAGGGTGGAGCGATTGCGCCAAGTGAGCTTGCCGCCGTGGGTGTGACGCAAGGCCCGGGCCTGGTGGGTGCCCTGGTGGTGGGCGTCGCCTTTGCCAAGGGCTTTGCGTATGCTGCCGGTAAACCGCTCGTGTGCGTCAATCATCTGGAGGGTCACCTGTTCGCCAACCTGCTGGCGCAGCCCGACCTTAAGCCGCCGTTTATCTTTACGCTTGTCTCGGGTGGGCACACCATGCTCGTGCACGTAAAGGCGTGGGGCGACTACGAGGTGCTTGGCGAGACGCTGGACGACGCCGTGGGCGAAGCCTTCGACAAGGTTGCCAAGGCGCTGGGCCTGGGCTATCCCGGCGGCCCCATCATCTCCAAGCTCGCCGAGACGGGCAATCCCCGCGCGATCGATTTTCCCCGTGCGCTTAACAGCAGGGGAGACTACCGCTTCTCGCTTTCGGGCCTCAAGACGGCGGTGACGCTCTATATTGAGCAGGAGACCAAGGCTGGGCGCACGATTCACCTGCCCGACCTGGCGGCTTCGTTTGAGGCGGCGGTCTTTGACGTGCAGTACAAGAAGGCCAAGAACGCCCTGCACGCCACCGGGTGCAAGGAGTATTGCATCGGTGGCGGCGTCTCGGCCAACCCGCATCTGCGCGAGATGATGATTAAGAAACTCGGGCGTCAGGGGATTCGCGTAACGGTGCCGCCTCTCTCGGCCTGTACTGACAACGCCGCCATGATTGCGGAGGTCGCTCGCCGCAAATTCGACCGAGGTGAAATCTCGCCGTTCGACGTCGACGCCGATCCAAACATGACGCTGTAGTCGTATGGGTGCGGTCCCCGACGCTGCCCGGGCGCCAGCGGCCGCATATGAACTTTCCTGCTCTACAGTCCTGCTCACGACGGAGGCCACATTAAGTGGCCTCCTGTTCGTGCGGAACTCGCGATAAAGTTCATATGCGGCCGCTGGCGCCCGGGCAGCGTCGGGAACCTTTCTGTATCGATGCAGCTACTGAGCTGGATCGGCGTCGACAACGTCCGGCAAGGTTAGCCAGCCTGCGTCGAATTTACGGCGTGCTTTAGCTGAAAGAAACCTACCTGATAATCGACTCAATATCTCGGCTTTTATATAGCAGTCGGCGGACTTCCATGACGTCGTCGATGACGACATAAAAAACCATGTAGTTGCCAACGTAGAAGCGGTAATACGGGTGCAACCGTCTTCTTGTCGAAGGGTATGTTGGTGACATGGTTGGATTCTTGAGATGCTCGAGTATGCCTGCTTCAACATTGTCGACAAGCCTATTTGCTGCAGCGGGGTTATTGAGATCAAAGGCGATATATGACGCTGCTTGGCTGAGGTCCTCCCAAAATAGGGGAAGATAGCGGCGCTTATAGTGCCTGTTCATCGAGACCGCCGTCGAGCATTTTTCTGACAGAGCCAAAGACATCGTCGTGTGTATAGCGAAGTTGCATGCTGGCAGCCTGACGATCAGCGGCATCAAGTGCGCTCTCGATTGTATTGCTCAGTGACTTGTACTGCTCAAAGCTCATGACGACCATAGAGCCCCGCCCGTTTTTAGTTAGAAAAACCGGACCCTCCTGTTCGACTTCGCGTTCAACATCCGGGTAGTGATTTCTAAGATCTGAGACTGGCCTAATATTCACAGCTACCTCCTGAGCTATCAGGATATTATCGTAATTATGATAACAGAGTTGAGATTTGGGATGGGAACTCCTCGGGGGCGGGGCGGGCGCCTGCCGCCATATATGAACTTTATCGCGAGTTCCGCACGAACAGGAGGCCACTTAATGTGGCCTCCGTCGTGAGCAGGACTGTCCGAGCAGGAAAGTTCATATATGGCGGCAGGCGCCCGCCCCGCCCCCGAGGAGCATCTCTCAAGCAAAAACTGTCGTTCGGTAAAGTCCGAGGTCAGTGACGTTTTATACCGAGAAATTCAAATAAAGTTGAAAATCCATTACATATTTGCGTTGACTTTAGGCAACTAAAGTTTCATACTCCTTTTCATCCACTGGGGGATGTGAACACGCACGGTTCGTTCGCATCATGATTGAAGAGGATTTCTTAGACATGTTCACGCATCAGCTAAACATTATCAGCGTAGTAATTATCTGATGCGGGTTAGCACATACAGCTAGCCCGTACGATAACGGGCGGCTGATGAAGATGAGGGCCGTCGAGCGCAACCGACGGCCCTCATTTTTTATGTCTAGGAAGTTCTTTTTAGAGGAGGAAATGTAATGAACGGAGTTTTGCTTATGGTTGTGGCCGCGGCGGTGCTCGCCTGCGGCTATCTGGGCTACGGCCGCTGGCTGGCTAACAAGTGGGGCGTTGATAAAGAGGCTCTCACGCCTGCCAAGCGCATGAAGGACGGCAAGAGCTTCTCGCCCGTCTCCGCCTTCACCGCGTTCTCGCATCAGTTCAGCTCGATCTGCGGTGCTGGCCCTGTTACGGGTACGATCGTCGCCATGGCCTTCGGCTGGCTGCCCGTCGTGCTCTGGGTCCTCGTCGGCGGCATCTTCTTTGGCGCCGTTCACGACTTTGGCGCCCTGTACGCTTCGATGAAGAACAACGGCAAGTCCTTGGCTCAGCTCATCGAGAAGTACATCGGCAAGACCGGCCGTCGCCTGTTCCTGCTGTTCTGCTGGCTGTTCTGCATCATCGTCATCGCCGCTTTTACCGACATGGTCTGCAAGACGTTCATGTTCACCCCGGTCGTTGACGCCTCTGGCGCTGCCACCGGTGCCATCGACTTCACCAAGTCCTATGCCGCTGGCTGCGCTGGCACCATCTCCATCCTGTTCACCTTCGTCGCCATGGCCTTTGGTTGGGCTCAGAAGAAGTTCAACCTCACCGGCGCTGCCGAGTTCGTCACCGGCGTGGTGCTCATGGTCCTCATGTTTGCCGTCGGTATGCAGTTCCCGGTTTACCTGGACAAGCTCCAGTGGTTCGCCGTCGTCATGGTCTACCTGGTCTTTGCCGGTGCCATGCCCATCCAGATGCTCAAGACCCCTCGCGACTACCTCACTTCCATCATGATGATCGTCATGATTGTCTGTGCTGTCCTCGGCATCGTCGTCCTGGGCGTTAACGGCCAGGCCACCATCACCGCTCCGGTTTTCACCGGCTTTAGCAATGCCTCGGGCATGATGTTCCCGGTCCTGTTTGTCTCCGTTGCCTGCGGCGCTCTCTCCGGTTTCCACAGCCTCGTTTCTTCGGGCACCTCTTCCAAGCAGGTCGAGAAGGAGCAGGACGCCGTCACGGTCGGTTATGGCGCCATGATCGTCGAGTCCTTCGTCGGCATCCTCGCCATCATCGTCGCCGGCATCATGTTCTCCGACATGAACACTGCCGGTACCGGCGCCCTCAACGCCGGCGTCGCTTCCACCCCGTTCCAGATCTTCGCTGCTGGCATTTCTCGCGGTATGCAGGCCTTCGGCGTTGACGGCACGCTTGCTACCGTCTTTATGACCATGAACGTCTCCGCTCTGGCCCTGACCTCGCTCGACGCCGTTGCCCGCATCGCCCGCACCTCGTTCTCCGAGTTCTTTGCCCAGACCAACGACGCCCTGGCCATCGAGTCCAAGGCCGGTTACATGAAGGTCCTCGGCAACCCCTGGTTCGCCACGGTTGTCACCCTGCTCCCCGGCCTCGCCCTCGCCTTTGGTGGCTATGCCAACATCTGGCCGCTCTTTGGTGCTTCCAACCAGCTGCTCGGCGGCATGACCATGATCACCCTTGCCGTGTTCTGCAAGTGCACCGGTCGCAAGGGCTGGATGCTCTACGTGCCCGTCGCCTTCCTGCTCTGCTGCACCTTTACCTCGCTGGTCCAGAGCGCCATGGGCTGCATGACCGCCGTCCAGGCCTACGGCTTCTTCGGTACCATCCCAGCTACCGCCACTACGGCCGCCGTCTCCGTCGCCGCCACCAAGGGCCTGCAGCTCGTCTTTGCCGTCCTGCTGATGGTCCTGGGCCTCATCGTTGCCGTCAACTGCCTCAAGGAGCTCTTCGGCAAGGAGGCCGGTTCCATGCCCGACGAGGAGCCCGAGTGGTCCGAGATGGGCAAGGCCGAGTATGGTCGCGCTGCTGCTGCCGAGGCTCCCGCAGGCGCCGAGGCCGCCAAGGCCTAATCGACCTAACGGATTGAACGTCACATCTATATGACTCGGAAAGGCCGGGTCCGCAACTGCGCGGGCTCGGCCTTTTTTTCCATGCAATAGCTAGTGTGCCCGGGTGTTCTCGCAGATGTTTTGCGTGGATAGGGGCGTGCGTTGTACCATATAGACGTATATGTGTACATATGAAAGGGGCCCCGTGGCCAAGACGGTATATTCCGATAACCAAAACAACATCGATGCCCTGGCTGAGCGTCTGAGCAGCCAGACGTCGCTTTCTGCCGAGCGTGCCAAGCTGGTTGCCTACGACCTGCTCTGCCGCAAGGCGCTCAAGATCAAGTCGAGCGCGCTGGCACAGATTTTCCGTTCCGTCGATAAGGAATGTGACACCAAGGCGATGCGCGATGAGCTTATCGCGGCAAAGATCGTTACCAAGATCGAGGGCAGCGGCGTTAACGGGCGCCCAGCGTTCTATACCATTAATGCCGAGATTCGCGATGTCCAGGAGCAGCCTGCCGAGGCTGCCGAAGAGGCCGTCGAGGACGTTGTCGAGGCACCTGTTGCGGTGGAAACGGCTCCGCGCGAGAACGTCGACACCGATGAGCTGCTTGACGAGAGCGTCGTTCGCGCCTTTACGGCCAAGGCGGGCCGCGGCGGTTTTGGCGGGGGCGGTAAACGCGATGCGCAGCGCCGTGCCCAGCAGGAGCGCTTCCGTCGCGCCGTGGCTCAAAAGGATGCGACGGATGTCGAGCCCGTCGAGGATGAGGCTGTTACCGAGCCGCAGTGCGCCGCTGAGGTCCAGGAGCCCAAGCGTCGTCGCGGTGCTCACTTTAAGGCCGAGCAGGGAGGTGTTGTGTGCGACGTTCAGGAGTCCGTCGAGGCTGCTGGTGCACCCGAGGAGCCCGTCAAGAAGGCTCCGGGTTCATGCCGTCCCGGACGCGGCTTTATGGGTCGTGCGTATCCCGCAAGGCGTCAAGAAAAGACCGACCAGGCTCCCGCTGCACCAGCGGAGAAGGCTGAGAAGGCTGCCGAGCCGATGGTCCGTGAGCAGAAGCCTGTTGAGCCGCGGCCTGCGGGCGATGTCAAGCCCCGAGGCCAGCAGTCTGCGGGCGAGAAAGCGGGGGAGAGCGCTTCGAGCAAGCCTCGTCGTCGTCACCGTGGCGGCCGTGGCTCAAATGCCGAATCCGTGGCCGAGCAGGCAGCGGGGCAAAACAAGGATGCGAAGGCTGAGATCCCGGCGGAGCAGCCCAAGCGCCAGCCAGTAAAGGGGGGCAAGCCTGAGCGTTCGCAAAAGGGCTCGTCCGCGCCAAAGCAAGAGCGCAATACTCGGACAGATTCCAAGTGCAAATCCCAGACGCAGCCCAAACCGACTGCAAACGATGCGACCGCCCAGCAGCCTGAGTCGACCGCTCATGGCGAGGTTTCGGCGTTTGCTCTGGCCCGTGTCCTGGGCAGGCGGCTGCTCAAGGTCGTTCCCACACCTGCTGCACTCTCCAATATTAAGGAGCAACAGACTCAAATCGTTAAGGTTGAGGGCAAGGACGGCAAAAAGGTTTCGCAGCGCACTCAGCACAACGAGATGTCCAACCGCAAGATTGCCGAGGAGATTGCGATCATCCAGGCTTGGATTGAGCAGAATCGCGGTGCCGACACGCCGGTCGCTTCGCGTCGCCAGCGCGCCTACCAGATTTTTAACGATGAGAAGGCCTTTGACGGTAAACACGGCGAGCGCCTGATTCGGCGTATGACCGAAAAGGGCATCAGCATGCAGGCGATTAAGGTCGCCCCCAACCGCCCCGTGCACTTTACGGGCTTCTTTACGCTGGGCGCCGACAAGCCGTTCATTATGGTCGAGAACCTAGACACCTATGACGAGATCGTCAAGCTCTTGCGCGGCCGCAAGCACGCTAAGCTTTTTGGCACCAAGGTGGGTGGCGTGATCTTTGGCGGTGGCTGCAAGGCGAGCGTCTCGCACGCACTGGATGATTATCTGGCCGAGATCGGCTATCGCTTTAACTATGTCTACTACGTGGGCGATATCGACCGAGAGGGTGCGCGCATCGTCGAGCAGGCCCGCAATGCCAATGTGGTTGAGATTCGCTTGCATGCCGGCATGTATCGTGCCATGCTCGCCGAGCACAAGCGTCGCGTGAAAGCTGGCGGCGAGTGCGAGCCTGCGGCTGCCAATCAGGGTGTGCCGCAGAATTTGGCGGCGACGATCAAGGATCTGCCTATGGTCACGCGCGTGCAGTTCCGCAATGTGCTGCGCGAGGGAGGTCGCATTCCGCAGGAGATTCTGATGACCGCCGACTATCGGGATGGCGACTCGGGAAGCTTCGACCGCATGCTGAACAATTAGGGACGCGTGGCCCCGGCGGGCCGGGCATTAAGTTTGCTGCTCTACAGTCCTGCGCAAGAAGAAGGCCACATTAAGTGGCCTTCTTTGCGTGCGGAACTCGCGACAAACTTAATGCCCGGCCCGCCGGGGCCACGCGCCATTTTGTAGATGACGGCTCGCTTTTCGGAACGGGGCTGATATTACTTGATGTAAGGCGCTCTTGGTCCTTTCGGGCTTGGGGCGTCTGTCTTTTGAGGGTGGATGAGCCGGTACTTGGTGGCGTTCCTTTAGTGCCGGCACTTTGGGAACGTCCCCAAGTGCCGGTTGAGATACGGAGAGCCCGTTGTTGATATGGGACGGAGGGATTCCGCGTCCGCCTTCCGGCGGCCGCGCCCCGCTGCGTCGCTCCGCTCCTTGCGTGCTGCGCTGGAAAACGCTTCGCGTTTCCTCAGCTCCGCACCCTTGCGGGTTCGAATCCCTCCGCATGCCCACAAGAAAGCGCCCCGGGCTGATGAAAGCCCGGGGCGCTCAGTTACCTTGGCTGGGACGGAGGGATTCGAACCCCCAACAGCCGGCACCAAAAACCGGAGTTCTACCGTTGAACTACGTCCCAATGTGTGGTGCTGCCCAAAAGCAGCTCGTCTAGTTTACCTAATCTGCGAGGGCATCGCAAACGCCATCGAGCAGGCGTACGGCGAGTGTCTGTGCATCGCTTGCGGTGAAGGTTCCGTTGTAGCGCGTCATGCCCGTGAGCTCAATGCGGATACGTGCAGGCTTTTGTTGCGCGGCGATATTGGCAGTGCGGATGCGCTGCGCCAGGTTGTGACATTCGGCAAGGGCAATCGTGGCGCGCGGCGCTGCATCTGCGGGCAGCTCATCGCTTGCGATCTCGAGTACCAGGTCCACGTCGGTCGGAACCTCGGAATCGCAAAGCATCATGCCGCTGTTGTCGGTCGTCGCCGTGGCGATGTTCCACATGCGCGATGCAACGCTGCGTGCGATGGGGTCCTCACCGATGACGGCAATCTGGAAGCGCTCGAGCACGTTGGCGGCGCGGGCAAAGCCGATGCGCGACTCGGCCTCGGTAACCGAGGGTTTGCCCTCCCACACGTGATGCAGACGGTTGATATAGGCGTAGGTATCCTGGAATGCCATGCCGTCGGCAAACAGGCCGACATTTTCTTGGAACTGCTGCAAGGCCGCCTCGGTGTGCGGGCCAAAGTAGCCGTCGTCCTCACCGCAGGCAAAACCCAAAACGTTGAGTGCCCTCTGCAGGGCCCGAACGTCGGCACCATGGAAATTGGGCATGCGCAGATAAAGCGTGCGGTCGCCCAGCTTATACGAGGCGTCTACCAGGGCGCTCCAACAGGGGATATCGACGGCGTAGCCAGCGGCAAGGCCGCTGTCGAGCCTAAAGGTGCCAACAGCCTGCTCGGTGGTGGTGCCAAAGCGCTTGTCGGCGACCTCGGCGTCATCGATTGTATAGCCGAGCTGCAGAAGGCGGGACTGGACGTCCTCGACGGCTGCTCCCTGCATGCCCGTTGTGATAGGTTCCATGAACGAGCCCCTTTCGGCGTACCATTCGTACTATTTGAGCGTGTGTCGGATAGACAACGCAAAGGGTTGCATAAACATGCACTCAACAGTGTAGCAAGTTGTACCCAAATACGCTGCTGACAGGTTTTATAACCCCCGCTAGTTAAGGCGCTCCACAAAGAAATCTGCCATAGAGTCGAACAGCTCGCGTGCATGCGGGTCGAGCTCGACACCTTCGATAGCGGCCTTGGCCTTGGCAGTCAGGTTGAGTGCGTAAGTGTGGGCGAAATCGACAGAGCCGGTCTGCTGGAAGATCTCCACGGCGCGTGCGAGTTGCGCGGGGTCCTCGGTGCCCGAGGAAAGGATCGCCTCGACTTCGTCGTGATAACGCTCGTCTGACAGGGCATGCACGGCGACGAGCGTGCGCTTTCCCTCTGTGATATCGGTGCGGAAGTCCTTGTTGGCGGCCTCCTTGGTGCCAATAAGGTTGAGCAGATCATCTTGGATCTGAAAGGCAAGGCCCGTGTGCAGGCCAAAGGCACGCAGCGCCTCAATCTGGTCTTCGCTGCCGCCACCGATAATGGCTCCGGCGGCAAGTGGCGTGGCTCCGCTGTAGTACGCGGTCTTGTGCGTCGCCATGTCCAGATAATCGTCGACCGAGATGTCAAAGCGCCCATCGCGGACCCAGCCCAGGTCGAGCGCCTGACCCTCGATGGTGCGAACGATCATCTCGGTGAGCTCGTGGAGCACGCGGAGCTTCACGTCTGCCTCGAGCGTGGGGTCGTCGAGAACCGTCTTGGTAACCATGGTGAGCGCTAGGTCGCCGCAGTTGATGGCAAGTCCCGTACCCTCGGTAAGGTGCATACAGGGCTTGCCGCGGCGCAGCTGGCCGTTGTCGGCGATGTCGTCATGGATAAGCGCTCCCGACTGAAAGTGCTCGATGGCCGCCGCCGCGCTTCGGGCGCTCTCAAAGCTGCCGCCTACTGCGGTGGCGGCGAGCATGCAGATGAGCGGGCGGTGGCGCTTGCCGGCATTGGCCGTAAATGCCGAGAGCGGCGCGTACAGGTAGCGCTCGATATCGGCAGAGGTCGCCTGTCCGTCAAAGAACGTGGCCAGATAGTCGTTAATCTGGTCAAAATGCTGGGCTAAAAAGCTGGTAAACGGACTGGACACGGGTTCTCGCATTCTTTCTTAGGTTGCATCGTTGCGTTATGCAGACAACATATTGCCACATTAGGGCATCGAGCGCGGCGGTTGAAGACGATTGAGCCATGTTGTCGCAAATGCGGCAAGAGGCGCGGCTAGATAAGTCCAAAGTGCTCGAGCGCGGTGACGACGCCGTCGTGGTCGAAGCTGTCGGTGACGTAGTCGGCCTTTTCCTTGAGGAAGTCCGGCGCGTTGCCCATGGCGACGCCAACATCGACCGCCTCCATGAGGGCGATGTCGTTGCTTGCGTCGCCGATGCCGTACACAGTGCCGTGATCTGGCCCCAGGGCGTCAAGCACGGCCTTGATTCCGGCCCGTTTGGTGCACTCGCGAGGCGAGATTTCCGTGACCTCGAGTTCGAGCTCGTTGAGGCAGAGCAGAGGCCCAAGCTCTTCATCTTGGGCGATGCGGTTGGCGAGCGGTGTGGACATAAGAATTTTATAAGCGTTGTAGTGCTTGAGTTGCGTGACGGCGTCGCCCACGGTGCGCGCGTATCCGTACGTCTCGGGGGCATCTGCGCTCATGCGCACGACGCGATCGATGCCCTCAAAGCGAATGACCTCACCCGATTGTTCGAGATAGGGGGCGAGGCGCTGTAGCAGACCGGGGTTTATGGCCGCATTTCGTACGATGCGCCCCTCGAGTTCGGCGTAGCCGCCCGCGAGACATACGATGCCCGCCCACGGCAGCTCGAGCAGCTTGGGATGGATGCAGCTGAGGGTGCGCCCCGTGCAGATAAAGGCTTTGTTGCCGTTGGCGACAAACGTGCGAATTGCCTGTGCAACCGTTTCGTTGGGATAGGGGGAAAGGTCTCGCTCGCCCTCGGGGAGCTCTTGGGCAAGTTTGGGATCTTGCCAGGCAAGCGTACCGTCGATGTCGAAGAAGCAGATATTGCCATGCTTTTTGGCGTCATCGGCGGCATGAGAAAGCGGGGTGGCAAATGCAAAACCCGGTTCGAGTCCCATAATCCGATCAAAGTGCTCTTTGACGCGGGGGACCGAGACGCCGATGATTACCTGGGCGGTCTTGCCGGTGACGATGAGGCCTTTGGCGCCCGCTGCGACAAAGGTTGCGTTGTCCGCGACGATAGAAGGGTCCGCGACTTCGACGCGCAGCCGCGTGGCGCAGTTGGTTGCGCCCACAATGTTGGAGACGCCGCCCAGAAGCGCCACAACCTGCTCGGCGAGCAGACGATCTTGTGATGCCTGGCAGTCGG
The DNA here is from genome assembly GCF_050315135.1 of Collinsella sp. SGI.033. Taxonomy (NCBI): domain Bacteria; kingdom Bacillati; phylum Actinomycetota; class Coriobacteriia; order Coriobacteriales; family Coriobacteriaceae; genus Collinsella; species Collinsella sp. SGI.033. Next base: position 19,556 of record NZ_JBNPOK010000022.1, on the reverse strand, counting down.
AAGCGCCGGCTTCGGATAAGCGCTTTTCGTCAACGTCGTTTCCCGTCAAGCGCGAGAGCGCCGTGTTGCTGGCAATGTAGTCCTCGCGTCCCGGGGTTTTAAGGTCAAAGGTCAGGATAAGACCTCGAAAGCTCAGAAAGAAGATGACGCTAAAGACGAGTCCGATTCCGAGTGCCAAAAGGTAGGAGCCGGCATGCGTCCGCATGAGCGGGATAAAGTTGAAGGCAGCCATCTCCATAAGGCCACCCGAGAAGATGCCGACGACGCCAAAGAAGTTCATGGCCATGGCAAGGCAGGAGGATAGGACGGCGTAGAGCAAAAAGAGTCCGGGATAGGTGAACATAAAGAGAAACTCGAGCGGCTCGGTGACGCCGCAGACCATCGAGGCGACGATGGCGGGCAGAAGGATGGTCTTGAGGCTGGCACGGCGTTCGGGCTTGGCCGTGGTGTAGAACGCTACGGCGATGGCGGGAAGACCAAAGAGCTTGACCCAACCGGTGGCGGTGAAACCAGCCCAGGGCGCTAGCTCGTTGAGGGGGCGCGTGCTGTGCGAGAGGATGGGAAGCAAGTTGGTCCACGTGGCGTAGATGCCATCGGTAATAACCAGATTGTCGTAGTAGATTGGCATGTAGAGCAGGTGATGCAGCCCCACGGGCTCGAGTGCTCGCTCTAAAAACACAAAGGCGCCCACGCCGAAGGGACCGACGCCCGTAAGTGCATGGCGCAGTGTTTCGGTCATTGCGTATACGATGGGCACGATGGCGGCCGAGATAGCGGCAAGAGCGAATACGGCAAAAAAGCTAATGAGGTAGACCAGCGAGGAGCCCGAGAAATTACCGAGCCAATCGGGAACCTTGGCATCGTAGAAGCGGTCATGGATGGCGACGACGGTGGCCGATACCGCCAGCGGGCCGATAATGCCGGTGTCGAGCGTCTTGATGCCGTCGATGACGGTGATGCCGCTGGCGGAGGTCAAAGACGACGGGTACTTAAGTCCAAGGTTGTCGCCGCTCAGCTTAATGATCTCGCTTAAAAAGAAGCAATAGGCAAAATAGGCCACGAGTGCCTCGAAGCAGCAGCGCGCCGGTTGCTTTTGGGCAAGGCCGATGGGCAGCGCTACGGCAAAAAGCAGTGGGAGGCGTTTAAAGACCGTCCACGAGCCGCGCTGGATGATAGCCCAAAAAACATACCAAGGGGTTCCGTATACGGCGAGGTCGCCGACGATGTCCGCAGACGTTGCGAGGGCGGAGACGCCGACCATAAGGCCCGATATGGAAAACAGCATGGCGGGCGCGAACATTGCCCCGCCAAAGCGTTGGATTTTCTGCAGCATAATATGCCTTCCGGATGCAACATGCTGTGCGAGCAAGAACGTTTAAACAATGAACTCATTGTAGAGGACTGGCTGCTTGCCGCATTGACGGTTTTGATTCGGTCCGATTTGGGTGCCGGGGGAACCGTCGACGGTAAATAATCCGTGCTTTGCCGATAGACGGTTTAAACAACCTCAAGAAATGCTATCGTGCCTAGCCATACATATTCATTAGAGGTGAAGCCATGCCAAAAGCGATTTACGAAGGAATCTACCGCGAGATCCGTTCGCGCATCATTAACGGGACCTATGCGTTTCAGGAGATGCTGCCAACCGAAGCCGAGCTGACTGCGGAATTTGGCTGCACGCGCAATACCGTCCGCCGCGCCTTGAGTATGCTGGCCGACGAGATGTTTGTGCAGCCCATACACGGCAAGGGCGTACGCGTTATTTGGCTCAAGGGCGAAACCGACATGCTGGGCGCACTCGAGGAAGTCGAGTCGTTTGGCGAATTTGCAAAGCGCAACAATGCCGTTGCATCGACGGACGTTAAGTCCTTTGAACATCTGGTCTGCACCGAGCAGCTCTCTCGTCGCCTGGGCTTTAAGGTGGGCGAGGAGCTGATTCGCGTAGTGCGTGTCCGAAGCCTCAACGGCAGCGCGCGCCAAGTGGACCATGGCTACTTTTTGGAATCGATCGCCAAGGGTCTGACCCCCGAGATCGCGGCAGAATCTATCTACGACTATCTGGAGCACAAGCGCGGCATCAAAGTGATGGCAAGTCGCCGTACGGTGAGTGTCGAGCTCGCCAACGATGAAGACTGTAGCTATCTTGACCTCGGCAAATACAACTGCGTTGCCGTCATGGAGAGTCAGTCGTACACCTCGGACGGCATCTTGTTCGAGGTGACGCATGCTCGCACACACCCCGAGATCTTCCATTATCGCATCAATTCCAAGCGATAGGTAACAGACGCATAAGCTTGCGTTTCGATATGAAGTGCCCCGTGCGGTCGATGGGATATCGGCCGCACGGGGCACTTTTTCTATAGGCGCTTTAATTGTTTAGACAATATTTGTCAAGTACGAATGTATCAGGAACCGTTCACCGAAGTTTTTCTACCGCTCTAGTAATACTTGTTCAAACAACTGGCCAAATAGCGTATTGTAAAAATCAGAAAAAGGGGCAAAGTCCCCGAACCAATCTCCGAAGGCGGCGGCAAAGGGTGCCGCCACGGTGTGAAAGGGTGGATTGTAATGAAGAACGAAATGAGCAGAAGGCAGTTCCTGGGCTTCGCTGGCTCCGCGGCCACGGTCTTTGGCCTGGGTCTCGTGGGCTGCGGTGGCTCTGCCGGCTCCGGCTCCTCTGCTTCTGGTGACGCTGCCGAGGTCTACTTCCTTCAATTCAAGCCCGAGGTCGACAAGGAGTGGAAGGAGATCGCTAAGGCGTACAAGGAGGAGAAGGGCGTCGAGGTCAAGATCGTGACCGCCGCCTCCAACACCTACGAGGAGAAGCTCAAGTCCGAGATGTCCAAGAGCTCCGCTCCGACCCTGTTCCAGGTCAACGGCCCCACCGGTCTTAAGAACTGGAAGGATTACTGCGCCGACCTGTCCGATACCAAGGTCCGCGGTGAGCTCATTGACGACTCCCTGGCTCTGCAGTCCGACGGCAAGGATCTGGGTATCGACTGGGTCCAGGAGAGCTACGGCATCATTTACAACAAGGAACTCCTCGAGAAGGCTGGCTACAAGGCCGAGGACATCAACTCCTTCGACAAGCTGAAGGCTTGCGCCGATGACATTCAGGCCCGCAAGGACGAGCTTGGTGTTGAGGGCGCCTTTACTTCCGCCGGCATGGATGACTCCTCCAGCTGGCGCTACACCACCCACCTCGCCAACCTCCCGCTCTACTACGAGTTCGAGAAGGAGCACAACCAGGAGGATGACGAGATTAAGGGCGAGTATCTCGACAACTTTAAGCAGATCTTCGACCTGTACATCACCGACTCCACCTGCGATCCTTCGCAGCTTGCCTCCAAGACCGGCGACGACGCCACCAACGAGTTCGCAACCGGCAAGGCCGTCTTCTATCAGAACGGCTCTTGGGCCTACGCCGACCTCATCAAGGCCGGTATGACCGACGATCAGATTGGCATGATGCCCATCTACATCGGTGTCGACGGCGAGGAGAACCAGGGCCTGTGCTCCGGCGGCGAGAACTACTGGTGCGTGAGCTCCCAGGCTTCCGAGGATGCCCAGAAGGCTACCGAGGACTTCATGTATTGGTGCGTCACTTCTGACACTGCCACCAGCATCATCGCTGACAAGATGGGCCTGACTGCCCCGTTCAAGAGCGCCAAGAACACCACCAACGTCTTCTCGCAGCAGGCTGTTGCCATGGCTAAGGACGGCAAGAAGACCGTCGCTTGGGACTTCGTCTACATCCCCTCTGAGGAGTGGAAGAAGAACCTCAAGCAGGCTCTGATTGCCTATGCTGCCGATAACACCAAGTGGGACGGCGTCAAGAACGCCTTCGTGGATGGCTGGAAGACCGAGAAGGCTGCTTCCGAGTAAGCAGTTGCTGCCCAAGCTATCTGATTAGCGACAGGGGGCGGGCAGACGTCGGTTTGCTCGCCCCCTGCATATTGAAAGGACCCTTCTATGGGCAAAGCACTCAAGCGCTGGTGGCCGCTCTTTATGCTGCCCACGTGCCTGGCGTTTATGATCGGGTTCGTGATCCCCTTTATCCAGGGTTTCTATCTCTCGTTCTGCCAGTTTATTACCATTAACAACACGCACTTCGTCGGTATCGAGAACTACGTGCGTGCACTGTCCGATCCGCAGTTTGCCACGTCGTTCTTCTTTACGGTGGCGTTTGCCTTCCTGTCGACGGTGCTCATCAACGTGATCGCCCTCGCCATCGCGCAGGCGCTCACCCGCAAGGCGCTCAAGGGCACCAACATCTTCCGTACGATCTTCTTCATGCCTAACCTGATCGGCGGCATCGTGCTGGGCTACATTTGGCAGATTCTGATCAACTGCCTGCTCTCCAACATCGGTGCCGACCTTATCGCCCTTAACTCTGCTGCTGGCTTCTGGGGCCTTATCATCCTGACCCTGTGGCAGCAGGTCGGCTACATGATGATCATCTACATCGCCGGTCTGCAGTCCATTCCGTCAGACTACATCGAGGCCGCCAAGGTCGACGGCGCTACGGCATGGCAGACGTTTTGGAAGGTTAAGATCCCCAACCTGATGCCGACGATCACCATCTGCCTGTTCCTGTCCATCACCAACGGCTTTAAGCTGTTCGACCAGAACCTCGCCCTTACCGGTGGCGCCCCGGCGCACTCCACCGAGATGCTCGCCCTGAACATCTACAACACGTTCTATTCGCGTGCTGGCATCGCATGGCAGGGCATCGGTCAGGCCAAGGCGGTTATCTTCTGCATCCTGGTCGTAGCAATCTCCATGATCCAGCTTAAGGCCACGAGGTCCAAGGAGGTGCAGCAGTAATGAAACGCGATAAGGCTATCAACCGTGCGCTCTCGATTTTCTTTACGATCCTGTCGCTCGCATGGATTTACCCCGTGTTCATGATTGCGCTCAATTCCTTTAAGAAAGGGACCGCAATCAGCACCACCACGGCATTCGATCTGCTCACGCCCGAGACGTTCAACGGCCTTGCAAACTACGTGCACGCCCTAAACGAACAGGGCTTTGCCTCGGCGTTTATGTACTCGCTCATCATCACGGTCACGTCGGTCGTGCTGATCTTGGTGTGCTGCTCCATGTGCGCTTGGTATGTGGTGCGCGTCAACAGCAAGATCTCGAACTTCTTCTATTACCTGTTCGTGTTCTCGATGGTCGTACCGTTCCAGATGCTCATGTTCACGCTGTCCAATTTGGCGGACCGCATCGGCTTCAACACGCCGTTCAACATCTGCTTTATTTACCTTGGATTTGGCGCGGGCCTAGCGGTCTTTATGTTCGCCGGCTTTGTAAAGAACATCCCGCTCGAGATCGAGGAGGCGGCCATGATCGACGGCTGCAACCCGGTCCAGGTGTTCTTTAAGATCGTCCTTCCCATCATGAAGCCCACCTATCTTTCGGTCGGCATTCTCGAGACCATGTGGGTCTGGAACGACTATCTGCTGCCCTACCTCACCCTCGACTCCACCAAGTACAAGACCATTCCTATCTTGATCCAGTACTTCCGCGGCGGCTACGGTCACGTCGAGCTCGGCCCCATGATGGCCTGCATCATGATGGTCGTTGTCCCCATCGTCCTCATGTACATCCTCTGCCAGAAGTACATCATCGACGGCGTGGTGGCAGGTGCCGTCAAGGGCTGATGCCGTAACTGTTTTGCAAGTTTCTGCGGCGCCCCTCAGCGTGGCGCCGCGTATCGAAAGGTAGAGACATGGCCGAGATCGTTCTCAAACATGTTCAGAAGGTGTATCCCAACAACGAGTCCAAAAAGAAGGGCTTCTTTGGCAAAAAGAAGAAGACCGAGGAGAAGAAGCACAACCTCAAGGTTACCGAGGATGGCGTGCTCGCTGTAGAGGACTTCAACCTCACTGTTCACGACCAGGAGTTTATCGTCCTCGTTGGTCCCTCTGGCTGCGGTAAGTCCACGACGATGCGCATGGTTGCCGGCCTGGAGGACATTACCTCGGGCGACGTGCTCATCGACGGCAAGCGCGTCAACGACGTGGCACCCAAGGACCGTGACATTGCCATGGTGTTCCAGAGCTACGCTCTGTACCCCAACATGACGGTGTACGAGAACATGGCGTTTACGCTTGAGCTCAAGAAGGTCCCCAAAGACGAGATTGACCGCAAGGTTCGCTCCGCTGCCGAGATTTTGGGTATCACCGAGTACCTCGACCGTAAGCCTAAGGCGCTTTCGGGCGGCCAGCGTCAGCGCGTCGCCATCGGCCGCGCCATCGTGCGTGACCCCAAGGTATTCCTGATGGACGAGCCGCTGTCCAACCTGGACGCCAAGCTTCGTAACCAGATGCGTGCCGAGCTCATTAAGCTTCGCCACGAGATCAAAGGCACATTCATCTATGTTACCCACGATCAGACCGAGGCTATGACCCTCGGCGACCGCATCGTGGTCATGAAGGACGGCGTTGTTCAGCAGATCGCCACGCCGCAGGAGGTCTTCAACCATCCCGCGAACATCTTCGTCGCCGGCTTCATCGGCGTGCCGCAGATGAACTTCTTCGATGCCCAGCTGGTGCGCTCGGGCGAGGGCTTTACCGTCAAGACCGACGACATGAATGTCGCACTGGCCCCCGAGACCTGCGCTCAGCTTGCGCTTAACTGGGACGGCGGGGATATGAAGGAGATCACGGCCGGCGTGCGTCCCGAGCAGATTCTGCTTGCCGACAAGGGCGAGGAGGGTGCGCTTCGGGGCACCATCGAGGTCACCGAGCTCATGGGTTCGACCGAGCACGTTCATGTGACGTCTCCCGACGGCCAGTTTGTCCTGATCATCCCTGTCGTCGACCTCGAGGCCAGGGGTTCGCTCAAGGCCGGCGACCCCATCTGGTTCAAGTTCGAGAAGAATGCGACCCACCTCTTCGATAAGGTCTCTGGCAAGAACCTTATCTAGGCCCGATTCAATCAGGCCCTCCTTTTGGGCGACTGCGGTTTTGCCATCCTTTTCCGCAGTCACATATAAGGCTCCCCTCTCGTCCGCTGAGCGAGAGGGGAGCCTTTCTTTGTGCTGGGGCCGTTCATCTGTCAGTTTGTCTTGATCTGTAACAGGTAGGGCCGATTCCGGACGTTAGATGTTACAGATCGAGACGGTTCCACTGAGCTAACCATTTCATCTAAATCTGTAACACCAGAGGCGAATTTCAGCTGCTAGATGTTACAGATTGAGATATTGCTGCAGGACGATTCCGTTTGTCTCAATCTGTAACATCTGGAAGGTCAATCAGGGTCTAACTGTTACAGGTTGAGACAAACCCCCGTGGGAGGTCCGGTATGTCTTGATCTGTAACAGGAAGAGCCAATTTTGGATGCCAGATGTTACAGATCGAGACAGTTCATCGGGACAATTCTGCTTGTCTTGATCTGTAACAGATAGACCCAGTTTTGCCGTCTAGGTGTTACAGGCCGAGATTATTTGGTCGAGACAAATCACAGGCCGGCGTATCGGCACAAAAAACGGAGCCGTGTTGCCACGACTCCGCTTTCAAGAGGATGGGTAAAGGAAGCGAAATTAGCTCAGGTGCCAGATCTCGTCGTTGTACTGGGATATTGTGCGGTCGGACGAGAAAGTGCCGGCGTTGGCGATGTTGATCAGCGCCTTGCGCATCCAAGCGTCCTGGTCCTCGTAGTCTGCCAGCACGCGCTCCTTAGTCTGGATGTACTCCTCAATGTCGAGCAGGGACATAAACCAGTCCTTGCCCTTGATGTCGTCGTGCAGACGTTGCAGACGCTCGGCGTTGCCGGTCGCCATAAAAGCGGGGTTGGTAATAAAGTCCACCAGCAGCTTAATACCGGGCTTGCGGTAGAGCGCGCCGGCGTTATAGCTGCCGTCGGCGTAGAGCTGCTCGACCTGTTTGGACGAGGCGCCAAAGGTGTAGATGTTCTCGTCGCCCACGAGCTCGGCGATCTCGACATTGGCGCCGTCGAGCGTGCACAGGGTCAAAGCACCGTTGAGCATGAACTTCATGTTGGAGGTGCCGCTCGCCTCCTTGGAGGCCAGGCTGGTCTGCTCGGAGATGTCGGCGGCGGGAATCACGCGCTCGGCAGCGGTGACGTTATAGTTCTCGATCATGACGACTTGCAGGTAGGGAGCCACGTCGGGATCGTTTGCGATCCACTGCGACAACGTCAGGATCAGATGGATGATGTCCTGGGCGATAGTGTAGGCAGGTGCCGCCTTGCCGCCAAAGATGATGGTGACGGGGTGCTTAGGTCTGTTGCCGTTCTTGATGTCGAGGTACTTCCAGATGATGTAGAGCGCGAGCATCTGCTGGCGCTTGTACTCGTGGATACGCTTGACCTGAACATCGATGATCGCGTTGGAGGGAATGGTCACGCCCTGCTCGAGCGCCATGAACTGGCGCATGATGGCCTTGGCCTCGGCCTTGGTGGCGGCCAGGCGCTCAAGAACGTCCTTGTCGTCGGCGAATTCGGCGAGCTTGCTCAGGTCGCCGGTGCTGCGCCAATCGGTACCGATTACATCGTCGAGCAGGCTGGCAAGTGCGGGGTTGGCTCCCTGGATCCAGCGGCGGAAGGTGATGCCGTTGGTCTTGTTGGAGAACTTTTCGGGATAGATCTCGTAGAACGGGCGAAGCTCGGTGTCCTCCAGGATCTTGGTGTGGAGGGCGGCGACGCCGTTGATGGAGAAGCCAAAGTGGATGTCCATGTGGGCCATGTGTACGGTGTCGTATTCGTCGATGATGGCGACGCGCGGGTCGCCATGCTCGGCCTTGGCGATCTCATCGAGCTTGACGATGATGTCGGCGATGGCGGGGGAGACCTTCTGCAGGCTGGCGAGCGGCCATTTCTCGAGCGCCTCGGCAAGGATCGTGTGGTTGGTGTAGGCGACCATGGATCGCACGATGGTAACGGCTTCGTCAAACTCGATGTCGTGCTCGGTGGTGAGCAGCCGGATGAGCTCGGGAATGACCATGGTGGGGTGAGTATCGTTAATCTGGACCACGGCGTAGTCGGCCAGATCGTGCAGGTTGCTGCCGCGCTCTACGGCCTCGTCGATCAGGAGCTGGGCGGCATTGCTCACCATGAAGTACTCCTGGTAGATGCGAAGCAGGCGGCCCTGCTCATCGGAATCATCCGGATAGAGGAACAGGGTGAGGTTCTTGGCGATCTTGGTCTTGTCGAAGTCGATGGAGCTGCCGGGGACCAGGCCCTCGTTGACACTTGCCAGGTCGAACAGGCGCAGGCGGTTCTTGGTGGGCTGGCCATAACCGGGCACATCGATGTTGACGAGCTTGGAGGTGACGGCAAAATCACCAAACTCGACGGTGTAGGAGCGGTCGTCATCGATCAGGATGTCCTGATCGCCGAGCCACTCGTCGGGGACGGCCTTCTGCTGGTTGTCGGCAAAGCGCTGGCGGAACAGGCCGTAATGGTAGTTGAGGCCCACGCCGTCGCCGGTAAGGCCCAGCGTGGCAATGGAATCCAGGAAGCATGCGGCCAGGCGGCCCAGGCCGCCGTTGCCGAGCGAAGGCTCGACCTCAAACTCCTCGATCTTGTTGAGGTCGTGGCCGGCGGCGACGAGCTGGTCCTTAACCTCGTCATAGATGCCGAGGTCGATCATATTGTTGATGAGCAGCTTGCCGATCAAAAACTCGGCAGAGATGTAGTAGAGCTTTTTCTTGCCGTTGTTGAGCGGACAGGCGGCAGAGCGCTCCTGCACGAGCTTGACCAGCAGCTTATAAATACGACGGTCATCGAGCTGCTCGAGCGAGGTGCCAAAGGACTGCTCGGCGAGTTCTGCGAGGCTTATACGAGGCATGTTTCCTCCTGTGGTGAGTCGACTACATGTCAGAAATTCAAAAGAAGCCCGCGCGAGGGATTGGGATGGCCTCGCGCGGGAAAAGCGGTCGCGTCCACACGGTGGGGTGGGGTCGGGCGCGGTGGCTCCTATTGGGGAAGCTCGATTTCGGCTTCCGACGGGATGCGGAAGTAGGTCTCGGTCCAGTCGGTGAGCTTGCGCTCGAGTTCGCGGGTGATGGCGCCATCAAGCATGCGCCACGTCCAGTTACCGCCCAGGGTGGCGGGGGTGTTAATGCGCGCCTCGTTGCCCAGATTGAGCAGGTCCTGCATGGTGTAGATACAGGTGTCACTCACGCTGGCGGCGATGGTGCGGTTGAGCGCGTCGGCCATGGACTCGCCTGCCTGCTGGTGGGTATACAGGGCCGCCTGCTCGCGCTGACGCGGGGTGGCCGTTCCTTCATACCAGCCGCGTGCCGTTTCGTTGTCATGCGTTCCGACGTAGGCGACGGTGTTGGCAATGTAGTTGTGGGGCAGATAGTAGGAGTTGCTGCCTTCAAAAGCGAACTGCAGAATCTTCATGCCGGGGAAGCCCGTGGTGTCGCGCATGTCGATGACGCCGGGGGTAAGAAAGCCCAGGTCTTCGGCAATGATGGGAAGCGTGCCGAGCTTTTCCTCGAGCACCTTGAAGAGCTTGAGGCCGGGTCCCTGCGTCCATGAACCATATGACGAATCGGGAGAGGAGAACGGCACCTCCCAAAAGGCTTCAAAGCCGCGGAAGTGGTCCAGACGGATGATGTCGTACATGTCGAGGGCAGCACGGACGCGGTCTTCCCACCAGGAGAAGCCGTCTGCTTCCATAGCATCCCAGTCATAGATGGGGTTACCCCAGTACTGGCCGGTGGCCGAGAACTGATCAGGCGGCGTTCCCGCGACGCTGACGGGATTGCCGGCGGCGTCGATCTTAAAGAGCTCGGGTGTGGCCCACATCTCGACGGAGTCGCGCGAGACATAGATGGGCAGGTCGCCGATGATCAGGATGTCGTGCTCGTTGGCATAGGCCTTGAGGCGGCTCCACTGGCGATCGAAGAAATACTGCGTCATCTGGTGGTAGAGCATGCGCTCGGGATGGGTGGCGCAGACCTTGGCGGATGCCTCGCCGCGGCGGCGGAGCTCCTCGGGCCACTCCCAAAAGGCTTTGAGTCCGCACTCCTCCTTCACGGTCATAAACTCGCAGTAGGGAATGAGCCAGTCCTCGTTTGCCTGGATAAAGTCGTCGAAATCGGCCGGCTTGTCGGCAGCAAAGCGCTCAGCGGCTCGATCGAGAATCTGACGGCGGCCAACAAAGATGGCGCCGTAGTCGACGTTGCTGGGGTCGGAACCAAGGAAGACGCCGTCGATGTCACGCTGCTCCAGATAGCCGGCTTCGATAAGCTCGGCAAAGTCGATCAAGTTGGGGTTGCCTGCGCGGGCCGAGAACGACTGATAGGGCGAATCGCCATAGCTGGTCGTCGTAAGGGGCAGGATTTGCCAGTAATGTTGTTTGCACGAGGCGAGAAAATCGACGAAGTCGTAGGCATTCCAGCCAAAGCCGCCGATTCCGTATGGTCCGGGCAGAGATGAGACGGGCATGAGGACGCCGCTTGCACGCTCCATGAATGCGCTCACCAACCTTCTTGTTGTGGGGTCGGCCTGCCGATGGGTGTGCAGTCCGCCTCCGATGTTCTGATTCGATACACCTATTGTATACATGTTGTTTAAACATGTATAGGCAAGATAAAAAAGTTGGTCGATTTTCGGCGAATGGTTACATGCCATGAAAAAGCCCCGGTCTCACATCGTGAGATCGGGGCAAGAACGGTGTGTAGGTTTTTGCTACTCGGCGTCGGCGAAGCCGTTGGGGTTGTGGCTCTGCCAGTTCCAGCTGTCGCGGCACATGTCCGCGATGTCGTACTGTGCCTTCCAACCCATCATGCGCTCGGCCTTGGAAGCGTCGCACCAGTTGGCGGCGATGTCGCCGGCGCGGCGCTCGCGAATCACGTAGGGCAGCTCTTTGCCACAGGCCTTGGAGAAGGCGGCGACGACCTCGAGCACCGAGGTGCCGGTGCCGGTGCCTAGGTTAAAGATCTCGACGCCGGTCTTGCCGTTCATCCAGTTGAGGGCGGCCACATGGCCCGATGCCAGGTCGCACACATGGATGTAATCGCGCACGCCGGTGCCGTCGGGGGTGGGGTAGTCGTTGCCAAAGACCTGAACGGCCTCGAGCTTGCCCACGGCAACCTGCGCGACATAAGGCACCAGGTTGTTGGGGATGCCCTTGGGGTCCTCGCCGATCAGGCCCGATGGATGGGCGCCGATGGGATTGAAGTAGCGGAGCAGCACAACGTCCCACTCGGGATCGGCGGTGTGAACGTCCATAAGGATCTGCTCAATCATCCACTTGGTCCAGCCATAGGGGTTGGTCGCAGGCTTCTTGGGGTCTTCCTCGGTGACGGGCGGGTTATCCGGATCGCCGTAGACGGTCGAGGAGCTCGAGAAGATGATGGACTTGCAGCCATGGTTGCGCATAACGTCGACGAGCACCAGGGTGTTCTCGATGTTGTTGTGGTAGTACTCGACGGGCTTGCTCACCGACTCGCCGACGGCCTTAAAGCCGGCGAAGTGGATGACGCGGTCGATCTGATGGGTATCGAAGATCTTGTTCATGGCATCGCGGTCGAGCACGTTGGCCTCGTAGAAGGTGAGGTTCTTGGCGGCCTTGTCGCCCACGATGGTCTTGACACGGTCGACGGCGACGGCGCTGGAGTTGGAGAGGTCGTCGACGATGACGACCTGGTAGCCACCCTCGAGCAGCTGAACGACGGTGTGCGAGCCGATAAAGCCGGCGCCACCGGTTACGAGGACGCAGGTGTCTTTGGGGTCGAGTGCTTTGGACATGTAGTCTCCTATCGAATCAGGAACACTTCCTGAGGGAGTATAGCGCAGGCAGGGGCACCCAAAACGTGCAGGGCAGGAAAAGCAGACGAACATGCTAACGTACTCATGGAAATGTTTGGCGTGGGCATAACCTTGACTTTGACGTTTGCATACGAGCCGCCGACCATGGGGTTTGCTGCCGTTCGTGGAAATCGTTGGGACGCGTCGGATGTACGCTAATATGTATGAGTTGAGCGACATATAAATAAACATGTAACGGAGTAGATATGTCACCAAACAGCGATTCCATCCTTTCCCAGGAGCTTTCGCGTCGCACTGCCCTCAAGGCCTTGTTCGGCGCCGCTTCTGCAGCCGTTCTTTTTGGTCTGCCCGCTCGCGCCCATGCTGCGGAGGCCACCAAGGAAACCACCGACAAGCTCAATGCGGCCCAGGCTCAGCTTGACGAGGTCCAGGCCCAGCTCGACAGCATCGCAAATGAATACGCGGCGCTGGCCAACAAGAACGCCCAGACCCTCAACGATATCGAGAGCGTACAGGGCCAGATTGACAGCACGCAGGCGCAGATTGACGAAAAGAAGGCCGAGCTCAAAAAGAAGCGCGGCGATCTTTCCGATCGCGTTTCCGCCAACTATAAGTCGGGCGGCACCAACATCCTGTCGCTGCTGCTCGCCTCGGGCTCGTTTGAGGAGCTCGTCGCCAATGCGCACTATGTTGAGAAGATCAACAAGAGCGACCGCGACGCCATCGAGGATATCCAGACCATCCAGAAAGAGCTCGATACGCAGAAGTCCGAGCTCGAGTCGCAAAAAGCCGACTTAGAGAAGCTTAAGGACCAGCAGACTGCCCAGATGCAGGACATGCAGGCCAAGCAGCAGGAGGTCCAGACGGTTCTGAACGGCCTCTCCGACGATGTCAAGGAGCTCATGGCTCAGCGCGATTCCGAGATTCTCGCTGCCGCCCAGGCTGAGGAGGCTGCCAAGAAGGCTGCCGCTGCTGCGGCTGCCGCAAACAAGAACAATTCCTACTCGGGTGGTTCAAACTCGGGTGGCGGATCGTATGCGCCCGGAAATCCGCAACAGAATGCCGGCTCGGGCAAGCAGCAGGCTGTCGTCAACGCATGCTACTCCACGCCTTCGCCTGGCCTAAACTGGTGCGCCGCCTGGGTCACCAACGTCTTCCGCAACGCCGGCGTGGGCTACTTTGGCGGCAACGCGTGCGACATGTTTAACGCCTGGTGCTACAGCTCCGATCGTTCGGCGCTGCAGGTGGGCATGATCGTGGCCGACTCGTCGCACAGTGGCACCGGTATGCCGGGTCTGCTGTACGGACACGTGGGCATCTATGTTGGCGGCGGCATCGTTATGAGTAACGAGGGCGCCATCACGTCGAGGTCGCTTGACTCGTTCATTAGCTTTTACGGTACTGGCTCTGGTGTGCGCTGGGGCTGGCTCGGCGGTATTGCGCTGTCGTAGCTGCGGCTGGGTCCGGGACAGTCCGAGAGGCATAAGGTTGCCTGCTCGGGCAGTCCTGCGCAAGACGAAGGCCACATTAAGTGGCCTTCTTTGCGTGCGGAACTCGCGATCAACCTTATGCCTCTCGGACTGTCCCGGCCCTCACGGGTCCTGAGCACGACACACCGGACTGGGTTATCTGAATAAATATGGTGAAGGCCCCTTTTGGGGCCTTCTTTTTATAAAAATTCGCCTACTCGGTGGACTTCGGGTTCTAGGTCTACGCCGAATTGGTCTTTGACGGTTGCTTGGATGTGGCGGATGAGTTCGTCGACGTCGGCGGCGGTGGCGTGGTCGGCGTTGACGATGAAGCCGCAGTGTTTTTCGCTCACCTGGGCGCCGCCGACGGCATGGCCGCGCAGGCCGGCATCCATGATGAGCTTGCCGGCAAAGTGGCCCTCGGGGCGCTTGAAAGTGGAGCCGGCGCTCGGCATGTCGAGCGGCTGCTTGTCCTCGCGGCGTTGGCGGTAGTCGTCCATGTCGGCCTTGATCATCGCGGCGTTGCCCGGGGCGAGATTGAAGGTGGCCGAAAGCACGATGAAGCCGTCGTCGGCGATGCGGCTCTTGCGATAGCCCAGATTGAGCTCGTCGACATCGAACTCGATGATGCTGCCGCTACCGCGGGTGCCGTCGTCGAGCGCGCGGGCGGGCTTGTAGACGCGTACAGACTCCAGCACGTCGGCCATGCAGGCACCGTAGGCGCCGGCGTTCATGTAGCAGGCGCCGCCGACCGATCCGGGGATGCCCGAGATGGGCTCCATGCCGGTGAGACCGGCCTCGGCTGCCGCGGCCGCAACATCCGAAAGCAGCGCACCGGCTGCTGCCGTAACGTGCGTGCCGTCGACGGTAATGTCGGAGAGGCCCTCGCCTAGCGCTACGACGACGCCGCGTATGCCCTTGTCGCCGACGAGTAGGTCGGAGCCGTTGCCCACGATGGTGAGTGGCAGATCGCAGCGATAGCAGGTATCGAGCGTGGCGACGAGGCCCTGCTCGGTGTCGGGCGTGACAAAGACGTCGGCCGGGCCGCCAATCTTAAACGTGGTGTGCTCGCGCATGGGCTCGCTCATCAACACGTTGTCCTCGCCGGCAACGCCAGCGAGCGCGCACAGCAGGTCCTCGTTAAAAAAGTCGTTCTCGTGCATCCGAATATCCGCCTTTTGGTGGTCGTTGTCATCAATCGATTGCAATATACCCCACCTGGACGTATTTGGTGCGCTGGCGGCGATAAAACAGCCGTCTACCGGATTGGTAAAGTGTTTATCATCGAGGTAGAGGGGCAGTCGCTATACTTTCAAGAGATTGCGCGTAAACCCGGAAGGAGCGAGATGGCCAACAAAGTCACCCTCAAGCAGATCGCCCAGGAGGTGGGGCTTTCCCCCTCGTCCGTCTCGCTTGTTCTCAACAATCGGCCTTGTCGCATCTCGGAAGAAAACCGCAAGCTCATCAAGGAGGTCGCGGCGCGCAACCACTATGTTCCCAACCAGATTGCGCGCAGCCTGGTCATGCGCGAGTCACGCACCCTGGGTCTTATCGTCCCCAACATCGAGAGCCGATTTTTTGCCTCACTTGCCGGTAGCTTGGAAAAGCGCTGCCGCGAGGACGGCTATGCGCTCTTTATTACCAGCTCGGGCGGAAGCGCCGACGATGACTTGGAACTGCTGCGCCAGCTGGTGACGCGCGGCGTCGATGGTGTCTTCCTGGTGGTAGGCGACGAGTTCTCGGACGACCGTGCCCTGCGCGAAGAGGTCAGCCATCTACCCATCCCTGCCGTGATGGTCGACCGCGCCATTGAGGGGCTCGAGTGCGACAAGGTGATGTTCGACCACGAGATGGGTGGCTATATGGCTACCCGCTATCTGATCGAGCAGGGCCACCGTCGCATTGCCTGCTTGGTTAATGCGCGTCGTTCCAATACGGGTCGCAAGCGACTTGCCGGCTATGAGCGCGCGCTGCGCGAGGTTGGCCTGCCTATCGACGCGCGTTTGGAGTTTGAGAGCGAGTACTACATTCCGAGCGCCTACGAGGCCTCGGAGGCGGTGCTCGCAACCGACGCCACTGCCGTATTCGCAAGCTCGGACAACATTGCCCTCGGTTTGCTCAAGCGTTTGCACGAGATGGGGAAGAGCATCCCGGGCGATATTTCGGTGGTGAGCTATGACAACTCGGCGGCCGACGTTCTCTTTGAGCCGGCGCTGACCGCCATTGAGCAGGATCCTGGTGTCCTCGCGGAACATGCTTTTGGCTGCATGTCCAAGCGTCTTGCCGGTAGGGGCGGTAGGCGTGCCGAAGAGGTCGTCCTGGAGCCGGCGCTTATCGTTAAGGGCAGCGTGCTCGAGCTTACTAAACATAACTAAACACGTTTATCAATTTGCAGAGACCGAATGTGGAGCACCTGTGGCAGACAATGCCGCAGGTGAATGTCGCGTTTTGTTGACCGATGTGATTGATAAGGGTGATAAAACGTTTTTTCACCATGATAAAACGTTTTAGCAAATATACTAGTCCCAACGAATGGTTGCCGTATTGGAGGGCGACCGCACAGCGGAGGGACATAAACAATGGCTAAAACACTGGGGACACCGTGGCAAAAGCTGGGCCACGAGGTGCCGGCTTCCGAGCTCGAGGGCGTCGACCTGTATTGGCGTGCATCGAATTATCTGTCCGTCGGTCAGATCTACCTTCGCTCTAACCCGCTCATGCGCCCCGACTTTGTCGATGAGAAAACCGGCGAGGTGCGCGACTTTGGTCGCCCGGACGTTAAGCACCGCCTGGTCGGTCACTGGGGCACCACGCCCGGCATCAACTTCCTGTTCGGTCATGTCAACCGCCTCATCGCCGATCACAACCAGAACGCGATCTTCTTGATGGGCCCGGGTCACGGTGGTCCCGCTGGCACCGCCCAGTCGTTGCTCGATGGTACCTACCGCGAGATTCGCCCCGACATTACCAATGACGAGGCCGGCCTGCAGAAGTTCTTCCGCCAGTTTTCCTACCCCGGCGGTATTCCGAGCCATTTTGCGCCCGAGACGCCTGGCTCCATCCACGAGGGCGGCGAGCTCGGCTACACGCTCAGCCACGCCTACGGTGCCGTCATGGATAACCCGAGCCTGCTGGCCGTGGCTGTGGTGGGCGACGGCGAGTCCGAGACCGGTCCGCTCGCGACCTCTTGGCAGTCTAATAAGCTCGTGAACCCGGCAACCGATGGTATCGTCCTGCCGATCCTGCACCTCAACGGCTACAAGATCGCCAACCCCACCATTCTTGCCCGCGTGTCCGACGAGGAGCTCACCAAGTTCTTTGAGGGCATGGGCTATAAGCCGCATTTCTTTGTCGCCGGCTTTGACGACGAGAGCCATGCGAGCATTCATGCGCGTTTCGCCGCCCTGTTCGAGCAGGTCTTCGATGAGATCTGCGACATCAAGGCCACCGCTATGGCTCAGGCCACTGCGGGCGAGACCGTGGTCCGTCCGGCCTATCCCATGATCGTGTTCCGTACGCCCAAGGGCTGGACCTGCCCCAAGCAGATTGATGGCAAGAAGACCGAGGACTCCTGGCGCGCCCATCAGGTGCCGCTCGCGAGCGCCAAAGATACCCACGAGCACTTCCGCGTGCTGCGCGAGTGGCTGCGCTCCTACAAGCCCGAGGAGCTCTTTACGCCCGAGGGCCAGGTGCGCCCCGAGGTGACGGCCTTTATGCCGACCGGCGAGCTGCGTATCGGCGCCAATCCCAACGCGAACGGCGGCAAGGTACGCCGCGAGCTCGAGCTTCCCGATATTCACGCTCACGAGATCCCCATCGCAAGTAAGGGCCACGGCTGGGGCTCCACCGAGGCCGCCCGCGTCTTTGGTGAGTACACTGCCGATGTTTTGGCCAAGAACATGGATGATTTTCGCATCTTCGGTCCCGACGAGACCGCGTCCAACCGCCTGCAGGCTGCCTATAAGGTGACCAAGAAGCAGTGGGATGCCGGTTTCTACGAGGACGATGCCAACGACGAGCTGCTGGCCGGTTCTGGTAAGGTTGTCGAGCAGTTGTCCGAGCACCAGTGCGAGGGCTTCCTCGAGGCCTACGTGCTCACCGGCCGCTCCGGTGTGTGGAGCTCCTACGAGAGCTTTGTCCACGTGGTCGATTCCATGGTCAACCAGCACTGCAAATGGCTCGAAGCAACCAAGCGCGAGATTCCGTGGCGTGCTCCTATCAGCGGCCTCAATATTTTGCTGTCGAGCCATGTCTGGCGCCAGGACCACAACGGCTTTTCGCACCAGGACCCCGGCTTTATCGACCTGCTGCTCAACAAGGCCAACGACACGCATGTCGTGAATGCTTATTATCCGGCCGATGCCAACATGGCCCTTGCTGTGGCCGAGCGCGTCTACCAGTCCACCGACTGCGTCAATGCCATCTTCTGTGGCAAGCAGCCCGCCCCCACCTTCCAGACGGTCGACGAGGCCAAGTCTGAGCTCGCCGAGGGCGTAGCGACCTGGGAGTGGGCATCGACTGCCGACTCGCTCGCCGAGGCCGACGTCGTGGTCGCTACTTGCGGTGACGTGCCGACGCTCGAGGCACTGGCCGCAACCGATATGCTGCGCGGGCTGGGCATCAAGGTCTGGTTTGTCAACGTAGTCGATCTGCTCAAGATCCAGAACGTCTGCGAGAACGACCAAGCCATCAGCGATGAGCGCTGGGCTGAGCTGTTTGGCCGCGGCGAGAAGCCCGTGCTCTTCGCATTCCACGCTTATGCCGGCACGATTCGCCGCCTGATCTGGAACCGCCCCGGCCACGATGCCTTCCGCGTCCACGGCTACGAGGAGAAGGGCTCCACGACCACGCCGTTTGACATGCTGCGCCTGAACAACATGGATCGCTGGGCCCTGGCCGCCGACGTGCTGCGCATGGTTGACGCCGATAAGTTTGCCGAGCAGATTGATGAGTGGGAGGCCTTCCGCACCGAGGCCTTTGAGTTCGCGTGCGACGAGGGCTTCGATCACCCGGCCTTTACCGACTGGGTCTGGCCCGACGCCGCAGCCGCAACCGCTGCCGACGGCGTACTCTCCGCAACGCAGTTAACTGCCGGCGACAACGAATAGCATCCGGGACGGTCTCGCGCTGGGGCCGCCTCCGGGCGGGTGCCTTCCTCTGAGAAGTGGGCTTCGCGAACTTCTCAGAGGAAGGCACCCGCCCGGAGGCGGCCCTCTCGACCGTTTCGATATGCGGGGGCTGATTCTTTTTTATGTAATGGGGACCTTGCTTACGCTGCCTTAGAAGCCGTGCATCTAACTATGGTTAGCCAAGATTGCATTGCCGGGGCGGGGC
>NZ_JBNPOK010000021.1:0-36923 GCF_050315135.1 Collinsella sp. SGI.033 | reverse complement strand
ATCAGAAGGACCGTGAGGCCGCTCAAAAGAAAAACGCCGTGAAGAGAGCGATCCCTTCACGGCGAATTCGGCATTTGCCCAGATAAAACCTGCCAAAATAAACCTGTCCCTAAATGGCAGGTAGGATGTCACACAGATTGTCGATGACAACGTCGGCGGCAGACTGGTCCAGGTTGACGCCCTCGTGCGGACGCAGCGCCAGGACGCGGGCGCCAGAGCGCTTGCCAGCCTCGATGCCCAGAGGCGAATCCTCGATAACCAGGCACTCGGCAGGCTCCACCCCCAGCGCCTCCATAGCACGCTGGTAGATCTCGGGGTCGGGCTTAAACGCACTGCACTCGTGACCGCTGATGGTGTAGTCCAGCACGTCGGCGATGCCGGCAATCTCCACCAGCTCGTCGATCAGCTCGCGATAGGACGAGCTCGCGATGGCACACTTCACGCCGCGCTCATGCAGCTCACGCATCACCGGCTCCGTCTGCTCGTTGAGAAGCTCGGCATACGGAACGGGGTGGTGCGGGCTGTAGACCTGCTTGTACTCCACGCGCAGGCGCTCACGCAGCTCAACATCGTCGGGTACCAGCGACTTCCAAATGGCCGGCTCGTTAGACCCCGAAAGGTCGGGGATCTCGTCAAAGTGGAACCCCTTCTCTTCCATAAACGCCACGCGGCGACGGTTGTAGAACCACTCGGTATCGACCAGCACGCCGTCCATGTCAAACAGCACTGCCTTGATCATACGCTCCTCCTTCCACCTGCCAAAAAGGGACAGGTTTATTTTGGTAGGTTTTATCTGGGGTTTGCGGCGCGACAAACACGCCCCCCAAAGCAAAAAAGGGGACGGGGCGAAAACCCCATCCCCTCTCAATCAACCCGTAAGGTCTACTTACTTGTGATTAGTAGGAAAGCTTCCACATGTAGCGACGCATGGTCAGCGGATGCTGACGGGCCTCGGCGATCTGGTTGCCGTACTCACGCATAACGGCGAGGTGCAGCAGCGGGTTGAAGTAGGTGACAACGCTCGCGGGCACGGCGTCAGCCAGGCCGTAGTCCTTGGAGTCGATCACAGCGACCTTGGCGCCCATGCGCTTAAGGAAGGTGAGGGCGCGGGCGTCCATCGGACGGGTAGCGCCATCGGACATGAAGAAGACGTAGGGCTTACCCTCGGTGGAAACCTCGAACGGGCCATGGAAGTACTCACCGGTGTTGTAGGCAGCGGCGTCGATCCACTGCATCTCGGTGAACAGGAAGGCGGCGTGAGAATAAGCCATCTTCTCGGAGGCACCGGAAGCCATGAAGTAGATCATCTTGTCGTCCTTGAAGTCCTGAGCGAACTGCTTGGCAAGACCCTTGGCGGACTGAGCGGCGTTCTCGCAGAGCTCGAAGACGTTGGTGAGGCCGGTGATCATGTCCTCGTAGTGGTCATAGCCCTCGGTCTGCTGAAGGATCTCGAGAGCAAGAGCGATGGCGTAGCCGGGCTTCTCGCACTTGGCAGCGTAGTTGGCGTGGAAGCCGTGGATGATGACGTGGTCGGCGTCGACGGTCAGAGCGGAGCCGGCCTTGTTGGTGAGGGAGACGACCGGGCAGTTGTGCTTCTTGGCGGTCTTGTTGGCCTCGACGGTCTCGGGCGTGGAGCCACCGAGGGAGCAGGTGATCACGAAGGTGTGCTCGTTGACCCAGGAAGGCGTGTCGTAGTTGAACTCGTTTGCGGTGAAGATCTGAACGTTCAGCTTGTCCGTGTTGTTGGCCAGGAAGTACTTGGCGGGGTAAAGGTCGGACATGGAAGCGCCGCAGCCAACGAAGGCGACGCTGTGGATCTCGTGGTTGGACAGGACGTCAGCGACGATCTGCTTAGGGAGGTTAAGGTCGATCTCGTACATCTGACACATTCCTTTCGATTTTTGCGACGCCACTTTGCCGGACGTGCGCAGGGCTACCGTGATTTGGACCGAGTCGCCGGCCCATTGAAGATGTGACATAGGGACTGTCCCTTTGACACAATTTAGGGATAGGAGCCTGCCTGGGGTATGGGATGCCAGGCAGGCTCCCCGGGAAAAACGGTTAGACGCTTGGGCGCGACTAGGCCAGGATGCCGACCGCGGAGAGGGCGATGCCGCCCACGATGGCGATCACAAGAAGCCAACCGGTGTTGACGTTCTTCTTGATGAGCCAGTACATAAGGCCGGTGAGGCCAAGGGAAATCATCTGGGGCATCATGCCGTCCAGGATGTCCTGGATCACGACGGTGCCGTCAGCGAACTGCAGCGGGGTGGTGGCGCCGATCAGCGTAGCGATCATGCCGCCCACGGACATAAGACCCACGATGCCGCAGACATACATGAGCTTCTCCATGAGGTCGCCGCCCTGAAGCTTGCTCAGGTACTCGTGGCCGCCCTGATAGCCCATCTTGGCTGCGAACCAAGTGATCAGCACGGAAGGCACGATGGAGATGAGCATGGCCAGGATCGGGCCCATGATGGAGCCCTGCTGAGCCAGCTGAACGCCCAGACCAAAGGCGATAACGCGGATGGTGCCCTGGAAGAAGGAGTCACCAATACCGGAAAGCGGGCCCATGAGGGAGGTCTTGACCGCGTTGATCGAATCGGGATCGAAGTTCTCGGGATCCTTGGCGTACTCCTCCTCCATGGAGGCGGCGAGGCCCAGGACGAAAGCGCTCGTCTGCGGAGTGCAGTTGTAGAACGCCATGTGACGGCGGTAAGCCTCTTTCTTGGCAGCGAGCTGCTTGGGGTCGGACTCATCCGGATAGAGGCGATCGAGCGTGGGAACCATGCCATAGAGGAAGCCCATGTTCATCTGACGCTCGTAGTTCCAAGAGGCCTGGATGGCCCAGGAGCGCCAGAAGAACTGGCTGACCTTCTTGTTCAGGGACACGTCCTTGGTTGCGGTTGCCATAGTGTGTTCCTCCTTAGTCTTCGTCGTCTTCGAGCGGATCGTAGTCGGAATCGACACCGGCGGCTACATGGGAACCGTTGAACTTGAAGCCCATGAAGACGACAGCCAGGCACACACCGATCAGAGCGACCGCGATGACGGACAGGTTGAGGTAAGCGGCGAGCAGGAAGCCGATGAACAGGAACGGAGTCATACCCTTCTTGATCATCATGGTGAGCAGCAGGGCCAAGCCGTAGGCGGTCATGATCTTGGTCGAAACGTTAAGACCAGTGGACAGCCACTCGGGGACCATGTTGACGATGGCCTGAACCAGGTCGGTGCCAACAAAGACGGCGAGGAAGATCGGCAGGAAGTACATGACGGCGTACAGACCAGTGCCGACGCAGATGTGCATACGGTAGGCAGTCTTGAACTTTCCGTTATCGATCGCGCTATCTGCCACATGGGTGAGGGCGGCGATGATGGAACGGAACACGATGCCGAGGAGCTGACCCAGGACGGCGACCGGGATGGCGATCGTCATGGCGGTCTCGGCGGAAGCATCGGTCAGGCACGCAAAGGCAGCGGCCACGATGCCGCCCAGGACCATATCGGGCGGAACGGCAGCACCGACCTGCACCAGGCCCATGGACACGAGCTCGACGGCGGCACCGACGGCAAGGCCGGTGGGCACATCGCCCAGCAGCAGACCGACGAGCGTAGCGCCAACGAGGGGCTGCTCGAAGTTAAGACGACCGAGCAGGCGGGAGTCCCACATGCAGAACACGCCGACGAGGCCGACGAGCACCGCACTGATGAACGTATTCATACCCTTCTCCTTTCAGTCAGGCAAAAGCCTGGTTGACTACAGCTTGGCGTCGATGTCGACGCTCTGATACGTGGGGGTCTGCTGGACATAGAGCTTGATGCCCATGTCGAGCAGCTGGTTGATGTCGGCCTTCTGCGTGGCGTCGAAGAAGACGGAGCTGTCCTTGCCGCCGACCTGATCGGCACCGTCGTGGTTGGCGGTAGCGCCCAGGTTGATGGCGTCGAGCTTGTAGCCCTGGCAGAACTGCAGCATCTCGGCAGTGTTGCCAAAGACGAACATGACGCGCTCGCCGAGGGTGTTGAGCTTGTCCATCTTGGCGAGGGCACGCTCGACGGTGAAGACGTTCAGGCGCACGCCCTGGGGCTTGGCCAGCTTAAGAGCGCCCTTCTTGATGTCATCGTTGGCGGCAGCGTTGTCGACGACGATGATGCGCTCAGCCTGAACCTTGGTGGTCCAGGTAAAGACGACCTGACCGTGCAGCAGACGGTAGTCAAGACGTGCGAGGACGATCTTGGCGGGACCGGAGCTGTGACGGGACGCCTTGGCCTTCTTGGCGGGAGCCGCGACGGCCTCGACCGGTGCGTTGGGGTTGGTCAGACCAGTGCGGGCCTCGTTGATGAGGGCCGCGAGCTCGGTGCCCTTGACGGGGGCGGGGCTCATAGCGAGCGTGAGCGCCAGCGGGATGTTGAAACCGCTGACAACCGTGAACTTCGTGCCGTTCTTGGAAAGCTCGACCATGCTGTTGTTGACCGAGCTGCCGAGCATATCGGTCAGCACATAGACGGTGTCGTCCGCGTTGAACGTGGCGATCATGGCGTCCACCTTATTGGTGATGGGCTCCTTGTCGTCACGAGCAAGCGACACGACGTGGACGTTCGACACGTCGCCGAGAACCATCTCGAGCGTGTCTTTGGCGCCTGCGGCCAGGCCGCCATGAGATGCGAGAATGATCTGATTCATCTTGCCTCCTCCTTCTCGTTATGGTCATTATAACGTCTTATACGCTACTTATATTGATAATTAGTATAAAGACCGTTCGCGGTTAAAAATCGACCGTTTACGGGTTTAACGTACTCGAAACGTTGGGGCTGGATAAGCGGACACTGGCTGGATAACCCCAGGTCGGATGCCGCACGCAATTCCCTATCGCACGAAGTACCAGGGACTTTCCTGTACGGTGGGCTCCAGCGCGATGCCGGTGCGTTCCTTAAACAGATCCATGTCCTGCGATTTCTCCGTCCACCACGCGTTGGGCTTAAAGGTCATGCTCTCAATGACATGGCCGACAAACACACTGTTGCGCAGCTTGGAAAAGTCGGTATTCATGATCAGGATGGACGCGAGCACCAGCACGATGCCCAGGACCTTGATCGCGCCGGCGGGCTCGGCGTAGACACCAATGCCCAGCAGTACGGTGACAACTGTCTCGAATGACATTACGACGGGAACTTTCGACGTCTCGAGCCCCATGGACAGACCCTGCATATATAAGATGTAAGCCACGGCTGTGGGGATGAGTCCAAAGCCAAGGAACAGCAGCAGCAGCTGTGGCGACATTGCCGCGGCGACATCCGGCCACGGAGCCGCGATAGCTGCCATAACCGCACCGCCAAAAACAAAGCCCCAAAACGTGACAGCCAGCGGGTGGACCGTCTTGGTTGCTATTCGGCTAAACACCGCGAGCGACGCACCACAAAGGCCTGCAATCACACCCGACGTGACGCCCCAAACCGAAAAATGAAAACCGGAAAGGTCGCCATTGGTCACTGCAAGTACACAGCCAACGATGTTAAAGACAATGGCAACGAGCTTGTTAGGGGTCACGTCCTCGCGATAAAGCATGCGGCCGAGCATGACGCCAAACACCGGCGAGGTGTAGAGCAGCACCGAGGCCGTGGACATGCCCACCTCGCCCATGCACTCGTAATAGCAGGTGTTGGCGGCGGCCAAACCGACGATACCGACAAGCGCGCAGGGAACAAGCTCTTTAGGGCTTGCCTTGAACAGGGCCAGCGGACCCTGAGCCACGGTAGACCCCTCACCCGGGCGGCAGCCCATAAACATCAGGACCGGCGCCAAGATAAGCGCTCCGACCAACAAGCGAAAGGCAGCCATGCTCTGGGACGAAACGCCCATGGCCGAGATGCCGTTTACAAAGATTCCGATGCTGCCCCACATAAGCGCGGCGATCAGCACCAGCACATAGCCCAGATTGCTTTTCTTCAACGCAGCCTCCTCGGTATTGTTTCCAATATGTTTCATACTACGTTATAGTCGTTATATACATTTTTCAAGCCACAAATCGCCGAACGGAAAAATCTGCTCCCCCACATACTCATTGGGGACGTACTTAAATGACTAGTCATTCAGGAACGTCCCCAATGACTAGTCGTTTAAGTACGTCCCCAATGACTACCCAACGACTAGGACTGTCCCCAACTGCCGGCAGAAAGGGAACGTCCTCAACTGCCACATCTGAACCAAGGCGACGCCGATGCTTTGGCAACGTCAGCGAAAACCCGCCAGAGCGAGCAAGGTGCCTTGAAGCGAAGCGGCATTGACCTTCTGGTCATGCCGCCGAAGTTGAAAGGCAGATTGCCGCTCTGGCGGGTTTGCATCGTCGAGCCGTTACGCGGTTTGGCAAAACCGCGTAACTCCTAGTAGTCGAGCTTCCACATGTAGCGGCGCGTCATATAGTCCTTGTGGGTGACGGCAGAGAGTGCACGCATGTACACGTTGTTGAGGATCGGTGCGAAGATCAGGTGGTTGAAGTATTCGCTCACGCTGTCCTTGATGTCGTTGAGGCCGAGCTCCTTGGCGTCGAGCTGATAGACGCGCTCGCCACCGTACTGGTTGACGAAGCGGATGCCGCGCTCGTCGTTGCAGCGGCTGCGGCCGACGCTGATGAGCTGGAACAGCGAGGTGCGCTTGTCCAGGATCTCGAAGGGGCCATGGAAGAAGTCGCAGGTGTTGATGGTGCAGGAGTCGATCTGTAGCATCTCCTGCACGTTGCAGATGCTAAAGACGTAGGCAGCGCCAAAGAGCGGACCCTGAGCCATCACGTTGATGCAGGGCTTGTCGGCGTTCTGCTCGGCCCACTTGGCAGCAAGCGGACGGGTGTACTCGACGGCCTTGCGATAGATGGGGTCGACCAAGTCAAAGGCGGCCATGGCGGTCTCGTACTCGGCATAGCCCTCGGTCTGCTGCGTGAGCTCCATGGCGATCATGGTCACGACGGCGGAGTTGGTGCGGCCCATGCAGGACTCGTCGACGGCCAGGCTGTCGTACTGGATCTTGTAGTCGCAGACCTCGGTGAGGGCGGATTCGTCAACATAGATGGCGATGGTGCTGGCGCCGTGGTCCTTGGCGACCTGGGCGGCGACGATAGTCTCCTTGGTGCCGCGCATGGACACGACGACGGCCAAGGTGTTCTCGTTAACGTAGGCAGGGGTGGCGTGCACGAACTCGTTGCTGGTGTAGCTGGAGCTCACGACCTGCGTGGCCTCGTGCTCCATAAAGTACTGGGCAGGATAGTTACCGCCGTTGGATCCGCCGGCGCCGATCCACACGACGCGCTTGATGCCGCCCTTGTCTGCCTTGTCGGCCAAAACCTGGGAGACGACATCCTTAACCTGTTCCTGAGTGGTCATCGTGCATCAGCCTTTCTTCTCGTTTGATGCTCATCACAGGCATACAAGTTACATACATGTTTTGGTTATGTCGACTAGTTGTATGCTATATTTGTCTTAGAAATTTTGCTGCTGCGGTTTTCGGTAGCTCGATACCAGCGGTTTTATTGTTGTGTTGAATACATGCTTGCTTAGGTAAGCATACAGGTTAGATATAGGTTGGCAATATGGGCGTCACATCTAAAAAGAAACTGACCCAATACGAGCGCTTGGCGGGCACGCTGCGCGATCGCATCGCTGCCGGCACGTATGCGCGCGGAGACAAGCTGCCGTCCGAGATGGAACTCATGGACGAATCGGGGCTGTCACGCAGCACCGTACGCCACGCCCTTAAGGTGCTCGTTGATGAGGGCCTGGTGCGCACCGAGCGCGGGCGTGGCGCCTTTGTGGCCGACACGCCCGCGCTCCACGAGAACAACCTGGTGTTTTCGAGCTATACCAAGCAGGTCGAAGGCCAGGGCATGAAGCCCACCACGCGCACCGTGGACTCGGGCTTTGCCAAGGCGGCCGGCAGCATAGCTAAGTTCTTTGACGCCGCCGTGGGCAGCAAGCTCGTCAAACTTGTCCGCCTGCGCTACCTGGACGACGCGCCGCTGTGCCTGGAGACCACCTACCTGCCGCCAAGCTTCGAGACGCTCATCGATCGCGATATCAACGGTTCGCTCTACGCCACGCTGCGACAGGAGTTCCATCGCGCACCGGCACAGGGGCATAAGACCTTTGAGGTGTGCTACGCCTCGCAAAACGAGGCGTTTTTGCTCAACGTTGAGCGCGGGCAGGCGCTGATCCTGATCACCGACTACGTCTACGACACCGACGGCCGACCGCTCCATGTCTCCAAGCGCATCCAACGCACCGACCGCGCCAAATACATCGAACCCATCGGCTAACCTGCCAAAATAAACCTGTCCCTAAATGGTAGGTTTGGGAAGGTCGGGGAACCAGGTTGGTTTGGGTTGGTTGGGCGTGCGCTCGGCTAGGACCAGCTCCATCCAACACATGTCGTACCAGCGACCGAACTTTTGGGCGCAGCGGTCGAAGGCACCCACCAGGCGATATCCCATATGGGCATGGAAATCCTGGCTGTTGTGCGTCAGGTACTCGTCGTCCTTGTCGTGCGGCACGGCGATGAGCGCGCACATGTTGGTGATGCCCATCGCAATCAGGCATTGCTTGAGCGCATCGTGCAGCTTGCGGCCCAGCCCGCCGTGGCGCACATCGCGCGCCAGGTAGATCGACGTCTCGACCGACCAGTCGTATGCCTCGCGGCTGTTGAGCGGGCTCACATAGGCATAGCCTACCGGACGCCCGTCCAGCTCCATCACCAAATACGGGTAGCGCTTGAGCGTACGCTCGATACGCCCGGCGAACTCCTCAACGCTCGGAACCTCGTATTCGCAGGTAATCGCCGTCTGGCGCACATACGGCTCATAGATGGCAAGCAACGCCGGCGCATCGTCGGGCGTCGCCAGGCGAATCGTCGGCTCGGACATTTCGGTCATACAACCCTTCCCCCTCAAAAACAAAGGCTGCCCTGCGCCAAGC
This sequence comes from Collinsella sp. SGI.033, assembly GCF_050315135.1. Lineage (NCBI taxonomy): Bacteria > Bacillati > Actinomycetota > Coriobacteriia > Coriobacteriales > Coriobacteriaceae > Collinsella > Collinsella sp. SGI.033. The sequence continues at coordinate 27,968 of NZ_JBNPOK010000021.1, read as the reverse complement.
TCAGGCGCAGGGCAGCCCCTTGTCACTACATCAGGCTACAGGACAGCCGCCAACGCGTCGATGTCCTCCTGCGTCGTGGCCCAGCTGGTGCAAAAGCGCACCACCGTGTGGGTCTCGTCGTACTTTTCCCAGTACTCAATCGAGGCATGCTCGCGAATGCGGGCCATGTCCTCGTTGGGCAGAATCACAAACTGCTGGTTGGTCGGCGTCTCCAAAAAGAACTGGTAGCCGCGCTCGTGCAGCACGCGACGAAGCGCCTGAGCCGTCTCGATCGCCTGGCGACCAATCTCAAAATACAGGCCGTCGGTAAAGAGCGCCTCAAACTGCACACCCGTCAGGCGGCCTTTGGCAAGCAGCGCGCCATGCTGCTTGATACGCGGAATGGGATGCGCCGGGGCGTGCATACCGCAGAACACCACAGCCTCTCCGCAGAGCGCGCCGCACTTGGTACCGCCGATGTAGAACACATCGCACAGCTGCGCCAGCTCGGGCAGGGTAATGTCGCACTCATCGGCCGCCAGCGCATAGGCCAGGCGAGCACCGTCCACAAACAGCGGAATCTCGCGCTTCTGGCACACTGCGTGAATCGCCGCGAGCTCGGCCTTGGAGTACAGCGTGCCGTACTCGGTCGATAGACTCACGTACACGGCACCCGGAAACACCGTGTGCTCGTAGCTCTCGTTTTCGTAGAACACCTGGATATAGTTCTCAAGGTCCTCGGCGTGCATCTTGCCCTCGTAGCCGGGGATGGTGAGCACCTTGTGGCCGCCAAACTCGATGGCGCCCGCCTCGTGGCAGGCGACGTGGCCGGTCTCGGCAGCAACGACGCCCTCGTACGGCGCGAGCAGCATGTCGATCACCGTCGCGTTGGCCTGCGTGCCGCCCACCAGAAAAAACACGTCGGCATCGGGGGCCTGACAGGCCTCGCGGATAAGCTGCTTGGCACGCTCGGTATGTGCATCGGTACCGTATCCGGGCTGCGGCTCCATATTGGTGTCGACGAGCGCCTGCAGCACCGCCGGGTGTGCGCCGTGGGAATAATCGTTGTTAAACGCGAGCATGGCAATCCTCTCTTACCGGGTATCGGCCAGATGATTCAAACGGAGCTATTGTACGCCGCTGGGATAGGCAATGCGCGCGGCAAGGCACTCAAGTGCCAGCACCAGAGCAAAACCGCAGCTCACATCACTCAAAAAGTGCGCTCCGACCACGATGCGGCCAAACGCGACGAACGCCACAACCACAGCCGCCGTCCAAAAGACCACACGACGGCGCGACGGCTTTTCCTTAAAGGCCGCCGCGGGAAGCCCGGCGAGCATGAGGCCAATCGCCGCGTGCGCCGCGTGTCCGCTCGCAAACGACTTAAAGCCGTCCTTGACTACACCGGCGGCAATATAGGCCCGCTTGTCGGGGTTGCCGATCACCCACCACGGCTGAAACTCGAGCCCCGGCGTCACCTCGACCACGCGCATGCGCGGGCGCGACCACAGCGGCTTGACGATCACGTTGAGGATGATGGCCTGAGCGACCCACACGGCAAGCACCATGAGCGCCCAGCGTGTGAGCTCGTCGGGCTCGGTCGTGCGCGTGAGGCGATAGACGATAAGGTTGGCGACGATGGCCAGCACAAACGTCAGCACCAACTGAGCCACGATGAGTTTGCCGCCAACCCTCAGGGACGAAACGATCTCGTAGCCGGTCAGGCCAACATTGACGAGGATGCCGAGCACGGCGAGCCATTTGCTCCCCCTGGAGTCGGGACGCACCGCGCGCACGAGCATAACGCCCGCGACGCTCGCCGTCAGCTCAAACGGCAGCTCGCCGGTCGCCTCGATAAAGCGGCCGTACATACTGCCGATGTTGAACAGCGAGCTCGAGATCTGATAATCGAAGAAACTGCCCACGCCCAGGCAGAGGGCAAGGATAGCCGCGATAGCAGCGGCATCTTTCTTATAGATGTACCCGAACATGCTTTCCTTTCGATGGAACCAGATTGCCCAAATGGGGCGTTTACGGCGTCGACCCGTTAGTCATCGTCGGACGTGCCCAGCTGCTGCAGCAGCATGAGTGCCGCGGCCACGGGGCCGGTGCCGTCGTTGGCGTCGAGACCGCGACCCAGGCCGCTGCCCGCGCCGGCGCCCGCCTTGTAGGGCACCGACAGTTTGCGGCTCTTGGGGAAGTTTACCGCTCCATAGCGGGTCTTAAGCTCATAGGCCACCTTCTTGGGAACGTCGACGCCCAAAAACGTGATGCGACCGCCGCTGAGCGTAACGCTCTCGAGCCCCAGGCGCTCGCCGCGAATGCGGATTCGCGCGCGATTGAACAGGTTGAGTCCCGCCAACGGCAGCTCGCCATGCGCGGCCTCGGTCTCTTCCTGCACCTCGTCGATGCTCTCCAGGTCCTCGGCCGCCGCAAGCTTACGGTATACGAGCACGCGCTGATCCACCGCCGGCAGGTACTCCTCGGACAAGAAGTAGTCGGCCGGCAGGTTAATACCCACGCTCGCCGCCTCCACACCGGCATCGTCGTCGCCGCGCGCCTCGGCCACGGCCTGACCCAGCATCTGCGTAAACAGGTCAAAGCCCACGCTCGACAGATTGCCGTGCTGCTCGGCGCCCATGAGCGAGCCGGCGCCGCGGATCTCCAGGTCGCGCATGGCGATACGCATGCCGCTGCCCAGGTCCTGGAACTCGGAGAGTGCGGTCAGGCGTGCCGTAGCCTCCTCGGTGAGCGGCAGCTCGCCCGGGAACATAAAGTACGCGTAGGCTTGCGTGGCAGAACGGCCCACGCGGCCCTTGAGCTGGTAGAGCTGCGCCAGACCCAAGCGCTGCGAATCCTCGATGATGAGCGTGTTGGCGGTCGCGTTGTCGATGCCGCTCTCCACGATGGTCGTGGCGATGAGCACGTCGATCTTTTTGGTCGCGAACTCGATCATCACGTCCTCGACCTCGCGCGGGCTCATCTTGCCGTGCGCCACGCCCACGCGCGCCTCGGGCGCGGCCTCGTGCACGCGTGCCACAGCGTCGTCGATGGTCTTGACGCGGTTGGACACGTAGTACACCTGGCCGCCGCGGCCCACCTCCAGGCGAATCGCCGCGCTCACCACGTCGGGGTCGTACTCCCCCACGTGCACGATCACGGGGCGGCGCCCGGTCGGTGGCGTGGTGATCAGGCTCATGTCGCGCACGCCGCTCGTGGCCATCTGCATGGTTCGCGGAATAGGCGTTGCCGAAAGCGTGAGCACGTCAATCTGCTCGCGCAGGTTCTTGAGCTGTTCCTTGTGCTGCACGCCAAAGCGCTGCTCCTCGTCGATGATCACCAAACCCAGGTTCTTGGGGTTCACATCGGCCGAAAGCAGGCGGTGCGTGCCGATGAGCACGTCGATCGTGCCCTCGGCAAACGCCTTGAGCGCACGCTTCTGCTGCGCCGGCGTGCGAAAGCGGCTGAGCACCTCGACCTCGAGGCCAAACGGGGCAAAGCGCTCAAAGAAGGTCTCGTAGTGCTGTTGGGCCAGAATGGTCGTGGGGCAGAGCACCATGACCTGACGGCCGGAGTCCACGCACTTAAACGCCGCGCGCAGGGCGACCTCGGTCTTGCCAAAGCCCACGTCGCCGCAAAGCAGGCGGTCCATGGGCTTGGGCGCCTCCATGTCGGCCTTAATATCGGCGATAGCCTCCAGCTGGTCGCGCGTCTCGTCGTAAGGAAAGCTCTCCTCCATCTCGATCTGCTCGGGCGTATCGGGCGGGCAGGCGATACCGGTAATCGAAGAACGGCGCGTATACAGATCGACCAGGTCAAACGCCAGCTTTTTGGCGTTCTTGCGCGCCTTGTTGGTGGCACGCGTCCAGTCGGCGGTGTTGAGCCTAGTCAGGCGCGGCTTGTCGCCGTCGGGACCAACATAGCGCGTGATGCGGTCGACCTGCTCGAGCGGCACGTAGAGCTTGTCGCCGTCGGCATATTCCAGCAAAAAGTAGTCGCGCTCCTTGCCGCCCACTTCCTGGCGCGCGATCTCGCTAAAGAGCGCGATGCCGTGGGTAGCGTGCACCACGTAGTCGCCCGGCTTAAACGGAAACGTGATCTGCGTAATGTCCACCTTGCGACGGCTGCGCACGCGGTTGGCGTCCATGCGGGCATTGAGATCGGCGATCGAGAACACGGCTAGGTTGGCATCGGGCACCACCACGCCCTGCGGCAGGGCGGCATCCACAAAGGTCACGCGTCCGCGCGAGATGGTGGGTACGGCAGCACCGGCGGCAGCCTGGGCGGCGCCCGCCTCGAGCGAGCGGGCGTTGAGCGCGTCGGCCTTGCGCTCGCGGATCGAGGCATGGGCCTCCTGGCGGACAGCACGGTCGGCAGAATCTGCCGCTGCCACGCGTACGCGCTCGCCAATAACGCCGGCATTTTCGGGGGCGGCCGTCAGCGACTCCTCAAAGGTAATGCCCTCGTCGCCAAAGGTGAGCTCCATCGACTCGCGCGCTCCGCGGTCGGGAATGGCAAACACGCAGGCATAGCGCTTGCCCACGACTTCCTGAACGCGCGTCATAAAGCGGTTGTCCGAGCCCGCGATAGCCGGCTGCTCAATCTTGAGCTCTGCCGTAACCGCACCGCCGGCGCGGATCAGGCTCACGTAGTTCAGGCGCTGCTGAGCACCAAAGTCGAGCTGCTGGGCGCGCACGTACAGGCCGTCCAAGCGGTCAATCCCCGCCTCGCCGGCGCGCGCCTCGATATCCTCGTAGGCACGCAGGCAGTCGTCGAACAGCGAGCGCGGCTCGGACAGAACCACAAGCGCCTTGCCGCTCACGTGCGCCAACGGGCTCACGGTCTGGCCGTACATCACCGGCAAAAAGCGGTCGAGCTCGGGTGTAACAATGCGTGCATCCACCATCTCGAGCAGCGCCGCCAGCTTGCTGTCGTCCTGGCTTGCGCGGTAGAGCGCCACGTGCATGTTGTGAACGGCATCGTCGGTAAGCGCCAGCTCACGGCAGGGGAAAATCTCGATGCTGTCCTCGTTGCCGATGGTTTGGCCCGTGGAGCTCACCATACGGCGAATGCGATCAATTTCGTCGCCAAAGAACTCAATGCGCACGGGTGCTTTCTCTTGTGCGGGGAATACCTCGACGGTGTCGCCGTGCACGCGGAACAGGCCGGGTGCGTCGGCGGCGCCGGCATTGGTGTAGCCCATGCCCACCAAGCGCTGCGGCACCTCGTCAAAAGGAATCTCCTCGCCCACCGCAAAAGTAGTGGACTCCCAGTAGCGGCTCTCGACCGGCGGCACGCAACGCAGCAGCGCGCGGGCCGAGGCAACCATGATGCAGTTGTCCCCGCGCACGATGCGCCCCAGAGCCTCGCAGCGCTGCGCCACCACGGCATCGTCGGGCGCCTGCTCGCGCCACGGATAGTCCTTGCGCTCGGGAAAGCGGCACACGTGCGCCAGGCCCACGTAGGCGGCCAGGCTGCGCGCGGCGCGATCGGCCGCGTCCTCGCCGCTCACAATGTAGACCGTAGGGCGCGGGCGGCGCGCAAACTGAGCAGCCGCCATAAGCGTGCGGCCCGACTGCGACACGGCCAGCGTCACATCCTCGCCGGCGTCGAGCCCGGCCTCGACGGTCTGCAAGGCCTCGGCAGTGTAGAGCTGCGCGGCTATACGGTGAATGAGCATGCTGTTCCTCCGGCATCGCAACGCCAAAAGCCCGCCGGGGCAAGCTCGGCGGGTCGTGCGTCAAAAGAGTATTGATTATCATGGTAGCGCATGAGGTGAACACGCCAGCGCACGCCAAACAGCTACCCCAAAACGCGCATGCTCGGGCAAAGGTCTGCCAGCGGGCACTCGTCGCACTTGGGTTTGCGGGCATCGCAGATCTCGCGGCCAAAGGTGATCCACTGGTGGTTGACCGATTCCCAATACTCGTGCGGCAAGATCTTGAGCAGATCCTGCTCGGTCTTGAGCGGCTCTTTGGCGTGCGTCTTGGGACTCAGCATCAGACGGTGCGCGATGCGGTTGACGTGCGTATCGACCGCGATGCCCTCGACAATGCCAAACCCCACGTTGAGCACGATGTTCGCCGTTTTACGTCCCACGCCCGGCAGCTTGACAAGCTCCTTCATGTCGGCCGGCACCTCGCCGCCGTAATCGGCGACAATCATCTGCGCGGCCTCCACGGCGTGCTTGGCCTTGCTCTTATAGAAGCCGAGCGACTTAATGGTATCTGCCACATCGGCAACGCTCGCCCCCGCCATGGCCTCGGGCGTGGGCCACTGGGCAAACAGCTTTGGCGTCACCTTGTTGACCTGCGCGTCGGTCGTCTGCGCCGAGAGCAACACCGCTATGAGCAGCCTATAGGGATTCTCGTGGTCCAAAAAACACTCAACCGGGCCATAGCGACGGTTGAGGCGCTCGCACACCTCAACGGCGCGCTCGCGTTTGGCGGCATTGGTCTCGCGTGGCATAACGACTCCTCGGATCAGCGGCATAACTTACCTATGGGCACGATTGTCCCACGTATGGGGTCTTTACGCCTCCAAAAATGCGCCGGTCTGGCGGCCCCACAAGCTTGCGTACTCGCCGCCTGCCTCGACAAGCTGCGCATGCGTACCGTCCTCGACAATCTCGCCGTCCGCCAGCACCACGATGCGGTCGAGCGCCGCCACGGTGGACAGGCGATGTGCCACCACAATAGAGGTGCGGCCGCGCATCAGGTTCTCGAGCGCCTCCTGCACCAGCGCCTCGGACTCGCTATCCAGGGCAGAGGTCGCCTCGTCGAGCACCAGAATCGGCGCGTCGGTGAGGATGGCACGGGCGATGGCCACGCGCTGGCGTTGGCCGCCCGAAAGCTTAACGCCGCGCTCGCCCACCATGGTGTCAAAGCCCCGGGGCAGGCGGTCGATAAACTCCAGGGCATTGGCCAAGCGGGCCGCCTCGCGAATCTGTTCGTCGGTGGCATCGGGGCGGCCGTAGGCGATGTTCTCGCGAATGGAGCGGTGAAACAGCAGTGCCTCCTGCGGCACGTAGGCAACCTGGCGGCGCAGGCTCTGCTGCGTGCAGCGCGAGACATCCTGACCGTCCACGAGTACGCGACCGCCCTGTACGTCGTCCAGGCGCAGCAGCAACTTGGTGAGCGTCGTCTTGCCCGAGCCCGATTTGCCCACCAGGCCCACGCGCTGACCCGCCGCCACATGGAGCGTCAGGTCGTCGAACACGCTCTCGCCCGCCGCGGCGTCGCGGTATGCAAAGCTCAGGTGCTCAAAATCAATCGCGCCCTCGCCCACCTTGAGCTCGGGAGCGTTCTCGTCGTCTGCCACCAGACGCGGCTCGTCCAGCACGCGCGTCATCTCGGCCGCATCGCCCAGCGCGCGGTTGATGCGCTGCATCATGGAGCTTACGTAGTTCAGACGCATGGTGAGGTTGTACGTATAGGTAAAGATCATGACGAGCGCGCCGGCAGAGATGCCAAACCACGCGTTGCCGCCCGCGACGAACACGCTCACCACGGCCATGGTGATGACGATAAGGCCCGAGGTCGTAAAGTTGCGCTGCATCATGGCGTGCATCGAAACCGTCTCGGCGTCGCGCGCGGCGCGGTCGGCGCTATCGAACAGGTCGCGCTCAAAGTCTTCGCGCCCACAGGTCTTGACGGCCAGGATGTTCGTGACCGCGTCGGAAAGCACGCCCGACAGTTTGTTCTGCGCGGCGGACGTCGCGGCCGAAAGCGGCATGATGCGCTTATACATAAGCCAGACAAACGCAATGTAGACGACCATAATGCCCACCAGGATCACGGTAAACGTCGGCACCACCGGAGCGAGCGCCGCCACCGTGCAGACAACCGAGGTGACAGTGGGGATGAGCGAATACACCGTCACGTCCACCAACCCCGTGTAGCCGCTCATAAAACGGCTCGTCTGGCTCACAAGCGATCCGCCAAAACGGCTGGTGTGGAATGTCATGGATTGATTGGAGAGCGTGTCGAAGCACAGGCGCGCCAAGTGATAGTTGCCCGCAATCTCGAGCTTGTAGACGGTGTAGTCCTGCAGCTTGGAGAGGATCTGGCCTACCAGGTTAACGAGCACGAGTGCCAGAATGTAGGGGCCAAAGACCTCAAACACCCGGTCGCCCGCCACGGGGCCGGCCTGGACGCGGTCGACGATAAGCGCCATCACGTAGGTGTTGGCAAACGTGAGCAAAAAGATGTAGCCCGCCGACGAGAGCACCGAGAGAAAGACGATCAGCGGCTGCGTGCGCGTGACGTCCCAAAAACGCTGTAGCGTGCGGCGCACGGTTGAGCGTTTGAGCGGACTGGTGCTTCTCTGTGACATGGGCTTCCTTTCACATATGGCGGGGCTAAACGTCATTGTTGCATACTAAAGCACACTTCAGGCAAGCACGATGCGAAAAGCAGCGGGGCGCCCGCGTTTGCGCCGGTGCCCCACCGTCTTGTTCTAATTATTCCTCGTCTTCTTGGTCTGTGAGAAGGCCCGCGGGCGTGAGTCCCAAGATCTCATCAGCTTGGTCGGCGTCTTCCAGCGCGTCGATGTCCTTGAGCTTGCGCTCCATGACGTTGGTGCGCGTGGTGATGATGCCCTCGACCGTCTTTCCCGCGGTCTCGATTTGCTGCTGGGCGCGGCGCAGCGCCGCCTGATAGCGCGGCAGCTCGGCCTTGACGGCAGAAAGCACGCGCAGCACGTCATCGGTGCGTTTTTGCAGCCTAAACGTCTGGTAGCTCATCTGTAGACTGTTAAGGATAGCCGCCATGGTGCTGGGACCGGCAACGTTGACGTGATAGTCGCGGCCCAGGGTCTCGATAAGTCCCGGACGACTGACAACCTCGGCGTACAGCCCCTCAAACGGCACGAACATAATGCCAAAGTTGGTCGTTGCCGGCACACTCAGGTACTTTTCGCAGATGTCCTTGGCCTCGCGCTTGACCATGGCATCGAGCGTCTTACGCGCAGCGGCGACGGCCTCAGCGTCACCCAACTCCTGGGCGTCGAGCAGATGCTCATATGCGTCACCCGGGAATTTGGAGTCGATCGGCAGCAGCACGGGATCGTCCTCGTCTACTGGCAGCTTGACGGCAAACTCAACGCGCTCCGAGGCGCCGGGCTTGGTGGCGACGTTTTCCAGATACTGGTCGGGCGTGAGGATGTCCGCCAGGATTGCACCCAGCTGCACCTCGCCCAAAATGCCACGCGCCTTTACGTTGCCCAGCACGCGCTTAAGGTCGCCCACGCCGGTGGCGATGGACTGCATGTCGCCCAGGCCCTTGTACACGGCCTCGAGCTGGTCGCTCACCTGCTTAAACGATGCCGACAGGCGATCGTTGAGCGCGCGGGAGAGCTTCTCGTCCACCGTCGCGCGCATCTGATCGAGTTGCACGTTGTTGTCTTTGCGGATAGCACCCAGCTGGGCATCGACCGTCTCGCGCACCTTGTCCAGGCGGTGCTCGATACCCTCGCGGTTGGCACCGAGTTGTTGGGCCGTCTCGCGGCGCAGGTCATCCATCCGGTCACCAGCTTGCGAAAACTCGCGTGCGATGTTCAGGTAACGTTGCTGCTCCACGGCCGCATCTGTCGTCTGCTGCTGCGCGATGGCATTGGCCGTACGGCGGGTTTCTGCCAACGCGACGTTCAGGGCATCGAGCGCGTTGTTGGCCTGCTCGAGTGCCGCCATCGCCTCCGCACCGCCATCGCTGCGCTCTCGCAGCTCGGCGCGAAGGCCCTTGAGCTGCAGGGCGCAAGCCACAGCCACTCCTACCGTTACCAAGGCGATCACGACCAGCACAATATCAACAGCAGACATAGACTCCGCCCAACAAACCCAATCGATCATCAATCAAAACCGCGATCAATCTTACCCCGCCACACGCACCGGGCGCCCGGCCCCTTCTTGGGCGCCCCTCTCCTCCGCATATTCCATAATGCGGCGCGCCGTCTCCCTGCTCACCTTTGAGTCATCGCCGGCTAAGTATGCGTACACGTTTCCCTTATTCAGATTCAAATCGCGGCAGAGACCGTAGCGCGTTACGCCCGATTCCCCTAGCGCTCCCAACGTTCTTTTTCGCATCAGAGCGTTGATCCTTCTGTCCGCCACTGGCTTTTCCTTCACCGCTCTATACGCACGCCAAACGTTGGCATAACGATTAGGGAGTTTGTCCTCGGCGCATAGAGATGCCAGGCTACCCGTTTGGGCGTACAAGGACAAAACGCCTCGGTAACCCTCTTCCATCCACGAACCCTCGGATAAGCCCAGAACGTATTCGGCTTTACCCTGCGCCAAAGCGAGCAAAAACAGGGGCTCCGCCACGCGCGGCGCAACCGTCGTCGCCTGCTTAACCAGTTTTCTAAAACTGAGCGACTGCTGTCCGGATAGCTCTCGGCAATAGCCTTTTAAGAATCCCTCAAAGGTCAGATTCAACCGAGCACCTCCTTTTTGTATTGCCTGTATGCGCAGACCATCTCTTGATAACTCCGCTCCGAAGGCGACGACGCCAGCGCCTCGCCCTCGTCGAATATAAGCCGTTCGAGCAGTCCCCAATCAAGTCGGTCGACGAATGCCTGGCTATGAAGATCGACGATGTCGTTCGGACGGTAGGCATAGAGCTTCATTACCGCTAGGTCTTCCAAGGATGGCGTAAAGTACCTGATAAAACGCGCCCCAATATCCAAGGGAATCAAACGATCTTCGTAATTGAATGGCATCTGATTACAATATGCCGCCGCCATACCATTCACCTCGGAATATCGAGCTATGATCTCGCGGAGGCACCTGTCTGCCTCAAACACATCAATGTCATGTGTAACCGACCGATTCGTCACATCGTTAAGCATGAAGGCGCTCCCTCCCACCAATACAACGCTCGGCCTATCGTCTCTTGGACCTATTTCCAGCTCCGCCTCTTCGTCAATACCCAAAAGAGTCTGCTCTAAATCCTGCTTATGCATAGCAAATCCTATTATTAATCATCATCAATAATACTATTCAGTCGCACGACAGGACCCACAGGATGCAAGAATTCTACTCGTGGCGATAATCCCTGCACCCTAGAAGTCCTAATGTGACAAACGCTAACTCTCCCAGCCGGCGCGGATGGTTGTTACGATATCGCCCAGGCGCTGGCCGAGAGCTGTCAAATGTTGGAGCACTTCGCTGGGCGAAGCGCCGTTGAGAATGCACGTAAGGGCATATGAGGCCAAGAAGATTGCCGCGAGTCCCAACGGGATCAGCACGATCATCGCCAGCGTACGCAGGCGCTGGGCCCAGCGACGGCGACGCGCACGACGCTTGTCGAACGCAAGCTCCTGCGCATATGAATCTTGTTGTACGGAATAGGCTCCTGGGTCCACCTCACCCGCAGACGATACCGCGGGCGCGGCGTTTTGCGCAGGAGGCTGGACGGCTGCCCCTTGCATTTGCATCTCCATAAGCCGCTGCTGTTGGCGCAGCATGCGCTCGGCTTGTTGCTGCGGGGTCTCAAGAAACAGATCCATGTTGGCCTCCTCAATAGGAGCATTCGATGCTTGCGCCCAGCATCCCGCACCATCGCGGCCGCGGCAACGAAATCCGCGGCAATAGCCGCAAAGATTCTTTTGCCAGAAAACTGTCGAAAAGTTCAACAACTCCCCTACCAGCACTTTCTTTGAGCTTTTTTCGCCAGCAATCTTTTGCCCTCTCGCCCTTGCACCATCCGACCAAAACCTAACCAAAAGCTTGACGGAAATTGTGAAGACAGGGGCCCCAAACAAAACGTGCCGCCCCATAAGGGGCGGCACACAAACTTCTTATCAGCTTTTCTGTAGCGAGCACGCGACGGCCCGAAGCCGGAGCGCAGCCAGCGCCACGCGCTAGTAGTTCACCACCTGCTCCTCAAAGTACGCCTTGGGATGGTTGCAAACCGGGCACACCTCGGGCGCCTTGGCACCAACATGCAGGTGCCCGCAGTTCAGGCACTTCCACACCTTTACGCCCTCGCGCTCAAACACCTCGCCCGATTCAATGCGCTCGACGAGCTTGTTATAGCGCTCCTCGTGAGCCTTCTCGACAGCGCCAACGCCACGGAACTTCGCGGCGATCTCGGCAAAACCCTCCTCTTCGGCGGTCTTGGCGAACTCGTCATACATCGTGGTCCACTCGTAGTTCTCGCCCGCGGCGGCATCGCGCAGGTTGTCCAGCGTATCCGGAACAGCACCGTCGTGCAGGTACTTAAACCACAGCTTGGCATGTTCGGACTCGTTGCCCGCCGTCTCTGCAAAGATATTCGAAATCTGAACGTAGCCGTCCTTTTTGGCCTTGGATGCATAGTAACGATACTTGGTGTGCGCCTGGGACTCACCGGCAAAAGCGGTCTCGAGGTTCTTCTTGGTTTGAGAATTCTCAAAATCCATAGGTGTACTTCCCTTCAATACGCGCCGCCCATAGACTTTGAGCGGCATTGCCTTTAGGATACCCTCATGCCGAGAATCTAAACCTTACTATCCTGTTCTGCAAATTCGCGTCATCACACACTCAGCCAGCGCTCGCCTTCGGCACGACAAAAGCCTTCGCGCTCCAGGTCGGCAAGAATGCCCGCAATAAAATCGCAACCAACCGGTTCGCGACCCGCTGCGGCCTCCATCTTGTTAACGCCTGCAACAGCTTCAACAAGCGTTATGCCCGCCGGCTGTCCGTCGCGAGCTGCAAGCAGCATGCGCACGATATGGGCACGCTTTTGCCGACGCGAGCCCTCAAACTTGGACTGGCGGCTGTAGCCCGCCGAGCGCCTAGACGGATTGGGCAGCGTCTTTTTAAGATACGCGCCGTAATCCAGCAGCGCGTAATACCACGCGCGCGGCGTATCGGCATCGTCGAGCGGCACGGCAAAGGGAGCGACCTCATCCGCCGCCGCACCGGGCGCCGCCGGGCAGGCCGCCTGGATCAACGGCACCAGCTCGCGGTCGGGAACAGACGGAACGTCAGGAAAAAAGTGATGCAGAAAGACCGTGCGCACATTGGTCTCCAGGTACACTCCCGGAAGATCAAACGCAAACGACCGAATGCCCTGCGCCGTTGCGGGCCCAATACCGGGCAGCGCGACCAGGTCGCGTGTATCACGCGGAAACTCCCCATCCCAGTCCTCCACGAGTCGCTGCGCGGCCTTATGGAGCGCCAAAGCACGGCGGTTGTAGCCCATGCCCTGCCAAGCGTCCAAAACATCAGAAGGAGCGGCCTGGGCGAGAGAATGCACGGTCGGAAAGCGGTCGAGCCATGCCGGCATGCGCGTCTCTACGCGTGGAACCTGCGTCTGCTGCAGCATGACCTCGGAAAGCCAGATGATGTACGGGTCGCGCGTGCGGCGCCACGGAAGGTCGCGATAACGCAGAACCCCTTCCGAACGAATCATCGAACGAAAGGGGTCCTGAATCATAGCTATACTCCTTATGCGGCGCTACTCCTCCCGGCAAGCACACGCGCAAACGGCATACTCGGGAAAGGCGTCGCGGTCGGCGAACTTGGGATCGACGGCGGGGAACTGGCGGCGAGCGACGACATCGTCCAGCGAAACGGAATCGAGGTAGTCACGCATCAGCGCCTGGGCCCCAGCCCACAGGGGATGATAGCAGCACGTGCCCCTGCGCGCACAGTCGCCATCGAGTGCCGTGCAATCATTCATAACCATAGGGCCCTGAACGGCCTCGACGACCTGACGGATAGTGACCTCGCTCGGGTTGACCTTAAGACGCATACCGCCGTGGACGCCACGCAGGCTCTCCACAATACCGGCCTGAACCAAACCGTGTTGGATCGAACGGGCAAACGAATACGGAACATTGACCTCTTCGGCAGCAGTGCGAACAGAAAGCAACCGCTCCGGCTCCTCGGCAAGCATCGCAAGCATGCGGAGGGCATAATCAGTCTTCCTCGATATGTCCATGTTTCCCCTTTCAAGGAATACGAACAGCTCGAACGGGCTCCGGGGCCGAGCTTACGTCGAGACGCTAAATAACCGCCGGGACAACCAAATAGTGAATTAGATGTCCGCTGAAGGTCGAATCCAAAGCAAATTGCATCAGATTAGGCCAACAGTGGAATTTAGTATAACCTAACCCCCTGTTTCATTGAACGAGTGTTGCGCAACAAACCCCCCTTGTTTAAACCGATATACTTAATTCATTTCCGCATCTCGGAAGCAAGGAGCTGAATGAAAGGGACGGCCGAGCGGTTGTCCTATTAAACGCAAAAAGCCACGTCCGAAGACGTGGCTTTAATTGCGTTGGCGGGAAGTACGGGGCTCGAACCCGCGACCTCCGACGTGACAGGCCGGCGCTCTAACCAAACTGAGCTAACTCCCCAGGCAGTCGTTCGCGTTTGTTTCCGCTCGCGTGCGCTGCGGGGATTAGTATACACAGAAGTCTGTTCGCCGCGCAACAACTTTTTTGAAAATATTTTTTGGGTCCCTCCGGGAGGGTCTCCGGGGCCGGCTGGCGCGGGTTAAGTTTGCTGCTCTACAGTCCTGCGCAAGACGGAAAGCACATTAAGTGCTTTCCTTTGCCTGCGGAACTCGCGACAAACTTAACCCGCGCCAGCCGGCCCCGGAGACCCTCCCTGCCGTCACTATGTTCAACCAGTTTTGCGGGCGTGCGCCGCTGCGCGGCTAGCCCGCGTGCTCCTCGGCGGGGTTGGTCTGATTGTTCTTGTTGAAGCTCGGCCTTTGGCTCAAATGGAAACGGGGGATACATTGTGCATCCCCCGTTTTTGTTGCGGTTAGTCTAAGTCAATAAACTTGACGCTTAAGACCTTGCCGTCCTTGACGAGCATTCTGGCCATGGTGGGGCCCCGGGTGCCCCTGGGGTAGCTGGCGCTGCCTGGGTTGAGGACCAAGCAGCGGCCCACCTGGGCCTCTTTGGTTACGTGAGTGTGACCGTTGATGGCTACGTCCACGGATCCCACCGGGAGGTCTTCGCGGTAGTGGGCTACGGCAAACTTAAGGCCCTCGTAGCTAAAGAGCGCCAGACGGTCCACTTCGGGGCCGTAATCACGGTAGTAGTCGTTATTGCCCAGAACCGCTCGCACGGGGGCAATGGTTCGCAGATGTTCGTAGTCCATCTCCGATGTAAGATCGCCGGCATGGATAATCAGGTCCGCGCCGCTCAACTCATCTAAAAGCGCGGGCGACAGATAACCGTGGGTGTCCGAGATGATGTCGATACGCTTGGCGCTTGCACTGTTCATGGGATCCCTTTCGCAAAACGATTTGGTGCATTCATACAAAAAGCCCCGCGGCTCCGCAGACGATTTTGGTCTACAGGGCTGAGGGGCCGGTGTGCTAGAGGCTCAGGGCCTTCTTGAGCGGTACGACGCGACGGCGCGAAACCGGTACGCGTTCGTCGACGCCCGTAATGCCCAGCTGGATAGCGCCCGAGGGGACCGTCTCGACGTCGGTAACACACGCCAGGTTAACGATATAGCGGCGGTGAACGCGGAAGAAGCCAAAATCACAGAGCTTGGCCTCGAACTGTGCCAGCGAGGTCGTCGACAAAAAACGGTCGTCGACGGTATAGATACAGGAGTAATCGTCCTTGGCCATAATGAAGCGAATGTCGTCCACGGGGATGAGCACCTTGCGGCCGCCCTTCTCCACCGGGATGCGCTCGATGGTCACCTTGCTGTCCGCAACGGGCTTCGTGCGCTGCATGACCTTCTCGATTGCACGATCCAGGCGGGCTTCCTCTACCGGCTTCATCAGATAGTCGACGGCATCCACATCAAACGCCTCAACCGCATGATCGCTGTACGCGGTCACAAACACGATCGCCGGCGGATTCTTAAGCTTATGCAGCGCCTCGGCAAGTTGCAGACCCGAAGCGCCAGGCATCGAAATATCGAGGAATACGACATCAACGCGACTCTCCATAAGCATCTCGATGGCGGAGCGAACGCTCGACGCTTCTGTGATCGTGCCGATCTTGCCCGTCTGCTCGAGCAAGAAGCGAAGTTCCGAACGGGCCGGGGCCTCATCATCCACAATCATCGCACGCAGCATGGGGATAAAACCTTTCGTCAACAAACTACATCGGGCATACGCCAACCGGCGTTAAGCCCGTGACCAATTATTCTACTCTTGAATGTCGAAGATGCTCTCCGACAAATCGAGATGTAGGAGCACTTTAGCGCCCTTACCCGGCGCCGATTCGACGCGCGTATAGGAGTGCGGCCCATAAAAGCGATGAATGCGCTCCGAAATATTGTGCATGGCAACGCCGGCGCCGCCACCCTGCGGGGAGCTGGCGTCGGGACGGGCAGAGCGCTCGTCAAACAGTCTGGCAGCGATGCCCTCGTCCATGCCCACACCGTCATCGGCCACCGAAATCAAAATCGCATCGTCACCATCTCTGCGGACCGTCACGTCAATCTTCAGCGCACTGGCATCACCCATGCCGTGACGCACGGCGTTCTCGACAATCGGTTGGATCACAAATGCCGGAACCAGCGTGTCCTCGACGTCCTCGGACACGTCAAAGGTCGCCAGCACGCGATCCTCGCCAAAGCGCGCCTTCTCAAACGTCAGGTAGCGCTTGGTCTGTGCGACCTCGCGCGACACGGGAATGAGCGAGCCCGAATTGTCGAGCGTTGCGCGATAGAACGAGGAGAACTCGCGCAGCAGCTCGCGGGCGCGCAGCGGGTCGGTACGCGTAAACGATGCGATGGTGTTGAGCGTGTTGAACAGGAAGTGCGGGTTAATCTGCGCCTGCAGGGCACGCACCTCGGCACGGGCCGTGAGCTCCTTTTGCACCTCGAGCTCGTGAATGGCGAGCTGCGTGGACAGGATTTCGGCAAAACCCGAGGCGAGCGCATACTGGGTACGGTCGACGGCACGCGGGGTCTTGTAATAGAACTTGAGCGTGCCGACGGTGCGGTCGCCCACCTTGATGGGTGCGATGATGCCAGCGGGGACCTGGTTGTGTGAGCCATCCGAACCCACCACGTCCACCACACGGTTGAACGACTGGACGATACCGTGTTCGATGACGTAGCGCGTGGCGAGCGTATGAATGGGAGAATTGGGCAGCAGCTTTTCCTCAAACTCGCCCGCGCAGGCCAGTACGTTGCTCTCGTCGGTAACGGCAACTGTCATGGCGCGTGTCTCGGGCAAAATGCGCTGGCACACCAGACGTGCTGACTCCTGCGTCAGACCGCCTTTAATGTCCTCGAGCATGGCCGAGGCCACCGAGAGCGTCTCCTCGGTGTACTGCGAGCGAACCGAATCGGGATTGAGCGTCAAAAAGAAAAAGATACACAGGAAGATGCATAGCAGCGTACAGGCGACCACGGTCGCGATTGGATCGATTCCAGTCGCCAGGGCAAAAACAAAGTACACCAGCACACAAATGGCGCAGGATACGGCAATGATGCGAAAGATTGACATTGAACTATCGCGCTGGGCGCGGCGGTCGATCATTCAGTCCCCTCCAGGATGCTGGTCAGCTGGGCGTCACGCCAGAGCCCATCCATAATCTTGGGCCAGAAGCTCTGGAAACGCAGGTAGCTTGCGGCGTTTTGGCGTGCGTAGGTCCTGGCCTCGTCAATACCGTGGCGCCAAATGCGTAGGTATCCCTCGTGCTCGCGGGTAAAAATGCTGCGGACCATGGCAGTCTTACGCACGCGATCGTCAAGCTCGCGCGAAATCCACGGGCCCGGATAGGGCATGAGAGACGCGGCTGTAACGGGAATGAGCTCTTTCTGATGCGCGGCAAACGTTAGCTTGGCACGTTCGTAGTACCAACGGTACACGTCCTGCATAAAGCGCGGCGAGCGTTTCTCGGACTCGGGCGGCAGATGGCGCACGGTCCACTCGTTATCAAACCATACGTCGTAGCCAAATATGCGCATATTAAAGAGGTAGTCCAGGTCCTCGCCACGAGTGATAAACGGGTCAAATGCCACGCGGGTAAAGGCGCGGGCATGGAGGGCCATAAGGCCGCCGCACACATAGTTTGAACGCGAAATACGGGTACCCGAGAGCGCCTTTTTCATCCAGCGATTGAACTCAATACGCTTGGTCCACCAACGGTGGCAGATGCCCACCTTGTCCGTGGGGGCCAGCGGCGATCCGTCTCGATCGTAAAAGTAGCCGCTCTTAACCAAGATCGGCAGGCCCTGACGCGTCTGCTGCCCCAACGCGTAAGTCGCGCGTTTCATAAAGTCGGCATCGATGACAGTCTCGTCGTCATCCAAAAAGATGACGGCATCGTGACCCAGCACGGCGGCACAGGCAAGTCCCATATTGCGGATGGCGCCATAGCCGCGCAGGCTCACGCATTCTCCCGAACCCTTGGGCGCAATCTGCGCTACGCGGTCGGCGATACGCGATGCCTGGGTATTGGTGACTACGGTAACTTTGAGCGTAGGGTGCGCGTCGACGATTTCGCGTACGCGCTTCGACACATCCGCCGTGGCCGAGATGGGACAG
The DNA here is from genome assembly GCF_050315135.1 of Collinsella sp. SGI.033. NCBI lineage: Bacteria > Bacillati > Actinomycetota > Coriobacteriia > Coriobacteriales > Coriobacteriaceae > Collinsella > Collinsella sp. SGI.033. The sequence continues at coordinate 9,528 of NZ_JBNPOK010000021.1, read as the reverse complement.
ACCACCAAAAGGATGATTCGCGGAATATCGCGTACCTGCTCGAGCGAAGCAAGACAGCGATCGAGCTCGGGATTGGTGGCGTTGAGCTTCGTCGAGTGGTCATAGACACCGGGAGCGTTTGCATGGGCATCATCGCCCGCCCAATATGTTGGAATCACAACCGTGGCGTTCATGCCTTCCCTCCCTGCAACACAAAAACGAGGCGCCGCCAAACACAGGCGACGCCCCGCGACCTAGCTGATTCCATCATACCCACTTGGGCAAATCATTGCTCGCAAGTCGCAATGTTTATTGCGGATAACCCCAAAAGAGTACCGCGGACAGGCACAATAGCCGCTCGCTCCTATGCGGCATGCTCTGCCGCTCGAGTCATGCGAGACAGGCGGGCCAGCAGCATAAAGCCAACGACCAGCAGCACAGCAATGGAAAGAACGCCCAGCGACGGGTTGCCGGTCAGCGAGGTGACGACCGACACCAGAAAGGTGCCCATAACGCTTGCATAGCGCCCAAAGATGTCAAAGAAGCCGTAGTACTCGTTGGACTTTTCCTTGGGGATGATGCGGCCAAAGTAGCTACGGCTGAGTGCCTGCACGCCACCCTGGAACAGGCCGACCATAATGGCAAGCACCCAGAATTCAAAGGCGGTCTTGAGGAAAAACGCGGCGAACAGCACAATGCCCATGTAGGCGGCGACCGCCACCAGGATCATGTTGAGCGTGCCCACGCGTCCGGCGAGCTTGCCGTAGATGATAGCGGACGGAAAGGCCACGAACTGTGTAACGAGCAGGGCCAGTACCAGCTGGGTCGAGTCGATGCCCAGAGCCGAACCGTAGCTGGTTGCCATGGAAATGACCGTGTGCACACCGTCGATGTAGAAGAAGAACGCGATCATGTAGACCAGCACGGTCTTGTTGTGGGCGATCTCGCGCATGGTGTGTACGACCTCGGAGAACACGCCGCCCACGATGTGGCCGATGGTGTCCTCGGGACCGCGCTCGCGACCGTACTTTTGCTTATAGGTGCGAATGAGCGGCAGGGTAAAGATGAGCCACCAGGCACCAGTGATGACAAACGACAGACGCGTTGCCAGCATGGTGGGGACGCCAAGAGCGGGACCACCCATGATAAGCGCCAGGCAGATGATGAACGGCACGGTGGAACCGATGTAGCCCCAGGCATAGCCCGAGCTGGACACGGCGTCCATGCGCTCGTCGGTGGTAATGTCGGGCAGCATGGCGTCATAGAACGTCATAGAAGAGTTAAGGCCGATGGTGCACAGCACGTACACGGCCAAAAATGCCATGGCGGACATTGGGATAGCCTGCGCCAGGCAAAGCACCAAGCCCGTGAGGAAGAAGCCCAAGAAGAACTTGATCTTGTTGCCGGCGTAATCGGCAAGCGCGCCCAAAATGGGCATGAGCATGGCAATGACCAGCGAGGCAATCGTCTGCGCGCTACCCCAAGCGACTACCAGGTCGGCCGAGGAAGCACCGGTATTGATGGCGTTAAAGTAGATGGGCACCACCGAAGTGTTGAGCAACACGAGGGCCGAATTGCCCACATCGTACATAACCCAGTTACGCTCGAGCTTGGTGTATTTCATGGACAGGGACCCTTCGTATTCGCCCGATATGCAGTCAGTTCATCGTACCCCAATTGCACAGAGGCACCGGTAAGGATTCGGCAAAGGGGCACGCACGAGCCCTACTCCTCGCGGTCGAACTCTTCGTCAGCGCCGAGCACGCGACCGCTGTAATTGACGTGGTTGGTCACGGCCTCCATATCGCCGGTCTCGATAAAGCGGGTGACCGTGCACTCGTAATCGACCAGCGCGCGGTCAAAGACCTCGGGGAAGCTCTCGTTCGAGACCTCATCGGTAAAGGGATTCTTCCACGTCAGATGGCCCAGATTGCCGGTGCGCTCGGGCGGCTCGGTCGTCACGCGGTGAGCAAGGCCATCGAGCAGGGAGTAGTCGTGTACTAGGCTCTCGACCAGGGCAATTGCACGCGTCTTGGCCGAGCCCGCCGGTTCAATGGCGCGATAGAGCAGCTGCATGTCGGCAACGGCGGCACCGTACTCCCCCGCTGGGATATCGATACCGTACACACGCCCGGCAACATAGCTCATCAGCACGCCGGCCACGCGATTGATGCGGTCGGTGGTGACGATCTCGCCCGCCGGCGGATAGTCCTCGACCGTGGCCCCGTCGCGCTTGAGCTGCAGCATCAACACGTCCAGGTCACTTTCGAGCACCGCATGGACCTGGCTGCCCGAATCCTCCAGCTCGGGATCGGACTCGACAATGCCAAACTGCTGCTCGTAGACAAAGGGGTGCGCATTACGGTCGAGCACGTAGTGCGACAGCAGGCCCAGCGCAAAGGCGCGGCCCAAGTTGGCATCGCGCGGGAGCAGATGGGACACGCCGTCGCGCAGGCACGAGAACTGGCGCGACATGCGCGAGCGATGCATGGCCTGTGCCAGCAGCGTGCAGTCGGAAACGCGCGGCGTCAGGATGTGGAAGAAAAACGGATCGGGACCCTGGTTGCCCAGGATAAAGGCAATGCGTTCCTCGTCGGACGTAATGACGCCCTGCGGCAGACGATCGATGCTTTCCTCGCCAAACAGATGATGCGTAATAAGCGCAGGCATAATGATCCTTTCGATTTCATTCGATGTCACCCATTATGCCCACCGCGCGGCCATGCCAAACCCGCGTCGGCAAACGATGGCATGCGGACCGTCTACACAAGCCCCAGGCGCGCCTTAACCTCGGCAGCGCGACGACGGGACACGGGCACCGTCGAGGTTACGCGATCGAGCCTGAGTTCCATAAGACCCGTAGAACCGATCTCGACATTGTGCACGTCTTCCAAATTGACCAGATAGCTGCGGTGGACACGGATAAAGCCCTCGGAGGCCAAGCGCCGCTCGAGCGATGAAATCGACTCATTGATCAGATATGTTCCCTCGGCGCAGACGGCGTTGCAAAAATCGGCGCGCGCCTCAAAGTAGCAGACATCCGCCACGGGAATGAACACCTTTTTACCCCCACGATCCACCGTCAGGCGCAAAGGCTGGTGCGGAGCATGGACGACACGGCGTGCGCCCAAGGCGGTCTCGATCTTGTCGAGCGCCTTTGACAGGCGAGCATCCTCGACCGGCTTGACGATGTAATCGACGGCATCGAGGTTATAGGCATCAGCCGCATACTCGGCAAATGCCGTCACAAACACCACGACCGGCGGTGTCTTTAGGTTCTGAAGCGTCTCGGCAAGCTCAATTCCCGAGCGACCGGGCATGGTAATGTCTAAAAACAGCACGTCGGGCTTGTTCGACAGAATCGATTCCACGGCTTCGGTGACATTGCCCGCCTCGGCAATCTGGCCCACACGCGCATCCTTTTCCAACAGATAACGTAGCTCAGCCCTAATTGGAGGCTCGTCGTCAACCACCAAGATGTTCCAGCCTTCGGACATATGCGCTTCCCCTCTTTTTTCTCTCAATCCAACCGCGTGCTACACCGTTAGCGGCGCCGGCTCATGCGGCTCGCCGTTCAACTCAACGATGACCTGCGTTCCCACGCCCTCCTGGGACTTCACGCGCATGCCAGAATCTTCTCCGTAAAAGAAATGGATGCGCTGAAGCACGTTGAAGAGCGCCAGGCCGCAACCTCGCTTGACGGAGCCGTCGGCGGTAATGCTTTCGGGCTCCTCTCGGCGATGCTGCTCAAACAGATGCGCGCAGACTTCTTCGCTCATACCGATGCCATCATCTTCGACGATGATCTCCAAGCCGTCATCGGTCTCAAAAGCCCTAACACGAATGGAAAGCGGCTCGGTCTCGCGCTGCGCATGCTTGATGCAGTTTTCGAGCAGCGGCTGCAAGATAAACGGCGGCACCAGGCTGTCGCGCACCTCAAAGTCGATGTCGACCGAAACGCGCAGACGGCCGTCGCCATACCGGGCCTGCATAAGATTGATATAACGGGTGCCCTGTTCCACCTCGTGCTCGAGCGTGGTGAGCGTATCGGAATCAGAAAGCGTCTGACGATAGTAGTTGGAAAAGTCGATCAGCAGCGATCGCGCCTTGTCGGGCTCGGTTCGAACGAGCGAAACGATCGTGCTAATGGTATTGAATAGAAAATGCGGATCGACCTGCGACTGCAGAGCGCGGAGCTCAACGCGGGCCGTGAGCTCATCCTGGCGCTCGAGCTCAAAGCTGGCGAGCTGCGTGGAAATGAGATCGGCAAAACCCGAGGCAAGCGCCGTCTGGCGCATATCGATGCTGCTCAGGCGGGGGTAATACAGCTCGAGCGTGCCCACGCAATGCCCACGCACGCTAAGCGGCGCGACAATACCGGCACGCAGACGGGGAAAATAGCCGCCCGTCTCATTGGAGGCATCACGCGAAAACACGCTCTGCTCGCCCGTCTCAATCACGTTGAGCGTGGTCTTGAGCACTACCGGGGTTCCGGCAGGGCACTTTGCCGAGTCCTCGCCCCAGCTTGCCAGCACCTGCCTGCCGTCAGTAAAGCAGATGGCAGAAGCGATGGTCTCGGACAGGATGATTTTAGAGGCACCCAGGGCCGCTTCGGGCGTAAGGCCGCGCGACGTGTAGGCGAATATTTTTGATGCGATGGCGAGCGTGCGGTCGGTTGCGCTCGATGTGAGGTCATCGGGGACCACAAAGACATACGAGAAGAAGAAGCACAGCATGACCAGGCCGGCAATAACGACAACGCCTGGAACGGGATTGGGATTATCGGTTAAATCCCAGATAAGCAGCAAGATAAGCGCCGGAACGACAACACCGAGTAGGATGGCCTGAACCACATGCTGGGCCGTACGAAAGACCTTGGTAGAGTTGTAACTCTTGCCCAGAATCAGCCTATTGAGATCCACCGTCATCCCCTCTTGTCCGTAGTACCGATAGCAATAAAGAGGGCCGCAAGCGACCCTCTCCATTGCATTATGCAATCAAAAACTGTGTTTTACATCCAGCCATCGACTAACGGTAGCTTAGGCGCTGTACTTGTTTGGCTCGCCGAAGGTGCCGGCCTCGACAATCCAGCCGTCCTTCATGATGACGTCCATGTTGTCGGTGTTGAGCACGTGGATGTCGGCGGCGACGTCACCGTTGACGACCAGCAGGTCGGCGCACTTGCCGGCCTCGATGGAACCGGTCTCGTCCTCGATGTGGCACATCTTGGCGCCGTTGAGGGTGGCGCAGGTGATGGTCTCGACCGGGGTGAAGCCGATCTTGTCGACGAACTCGTACATCTCCTCGATGGAGCAGGTGCCGTACGGGGTGACGAAGGAGAAGGAGTCGGAGCCGATCGTCATGACGACGCCGCGCTTCTTGGCCTCGCGCAGGCAGTCATAGTTGCGCTGCAGCTCCTTCTCGACCAGGGTACCCTCGTACTTGTCGTGCAGCTCGGGGACGTAGACGGGAGGATAGGTGGCGTACCAGGTGGGCAGGAAGGCGATCGTCGGGGTGAAGAAGGTGCCCTGCTCGGCCATGAGGTCCATGGTGCGCTCATCGATATCGAAGCCGTGAATCAGCTGCTCGCAGCCAAAGCGAACGGAATCGTAGGCGGCGGCGTGGTTGTTGTAGCAGTGGCTCCACACGGGGATACCGACCATCTTGGCCTCTTCGACCACGGCCTGGATCTCCTCGGAGCAATAGTGCTGGTCGCGACCGGAGTCCCAGCGCCAGATGCCGCCACCGGTAGCCCAGATCTTGATGGCATCGGGGTTCTCGCGCAGGCGACGACGGACGGCCTTGCGCAGATCCCAAGGACCGTCGACCTGGTCGCCCCAGGGATGGGATTCCTTGTTGAGCTCCTGGGTGCAGTGGTGGGAGTCACCGTGACCGGCAACACGGCAGAAGCCGAGGCCGGTGGCCAGAACGCGCGGACCCTTAAAGACGCCCTTGTCGATGCAGTCGCGAATCTGGATACCAAAGCGGCCGATCTCGCAGACGGTGGTGAGGCCGTGGGTGAGGCAGTCGTAGGCCTGCTTGACGGCGACGGCCTGCTTCTCGAGGAGCGGCTGCATGACCCAATCGGTGTCATCGTCGGTCAGGTTGCCCGAGAAGTGCAGGTGGGTGTCGATCAGGCCGGGAAGGACAGTCTTGCCGGCGGCGTCGATAACCTCAACGCCCTCGGGAAGGTCCTGCATAACACCGGCGTACTCGATCTTGCCGTTGTCGTCGACGAGAACGAGGGAGTTCTCGACCGGCTCGGCACCGGTACCGTCGATGAGCTTGCCGCCAACGATTGCATACTTAGTGGACATGGTTCCTCCTTATGGATCCATATAGTGGGTGAGGCCGTGTTGGGTTAAGGCCTCACAAAGCTACCCAAGTGATGCCGGGTTCGGTACGCGGGAGAGAGGGCACCGCGCACCCAATCCGCCCCGGCTCAGCGTTACTTTTTGCGGGAATTGGTGAAAGCCATGAGAGCCAGGCCAATAGCCAACCAGCCGATCACGATGCTCCACTCCACCATGTTGAGGGAGGCGGGAGAGAACGGAATCACGAGCAGGCCGATGATGATGGCGCAGGCAGCGATGGCGAGGCTGATGCCAAACTTGCCGCCGGGCACCTCGTAGGGACGAGGTAGGTCGGGCTCGGTGAAGCGCATGCGCAGGCAGGCAAGAGCGACCATGCCGCAGGAGAAGATGAAGGCGAGAGCCGACACATTGGTCAGAGGGATGAGCATGTTCTTGCCCAGGAACGGACCGACGACGGTGATGATGGCCAGAACGACGCAGGCGAGCTTGGGAGCACCGGAATTGGGATCGACCTCGGCAAACTTCTCGGGCAGCTGGCCCTTGCGGCCCATGGCGAGCATAATGCGGCTCGTGGCGCCGTAGAAGGAGTTCATCGGGCCCATGGGTCCAAGCGTGGCGATGACGAGCATGGCCAGGTACAGGAGCATGTTGATGCCCTTAAGACAGGCAAGCGCGGGAACGGGGCTCTTAACAAACTCATGCCAGTCAAGGATAGTGCCGAACGAGTAAATGCAGACCATGTAGAAGCCGCCGGCGGCCAGCAGGGCCAGGGAGATGATCTTGCCGAACTTGTTCCAGTTAAGGCCCTCGGCTGCTTCCTCAGCCTGCTGAGGAATGGTGTCGAAACCGGCGTAGAAGAACGGGGTCAGAACCAGGACCGACACGATACCGGCGAACAGGCTGGTGCCCTCGGTGGCGGCCTTACCGCCGCCAGCACCGGCGACCTGGGAGAACACAGGCATGGCGTTGTTCGGCGAGCCGGTGAACAGCGAGACGCCCATGGCGAGTAGCATGCCGCAGAGCAGGGCCTTGGTCAGGAAGGCTTGGAGCTTGGCGGCCGAGCTGGCACCGCGGAAATTGAGGAAGATGACGTAAACTGCAAAGCCGAGCGCGATCAGCGTCGGGAACAGGTAAACGTCGGCGCCCAGGATGGTGTAGAGCTTGATGGCGCGCAGCCACTCAAGACCGGGCAGGCTACCGAACATCTCGGACACGAGAGTCGAAATGGCAATGGCCTCCCACGGGCACAGGATGCCGTTGCCCAGGGCCAGGAGCCAACCGGTGATGTAGCTCAGTGTACGGCCAAAGCTACGATCGACATACTCGACGATGCCGCCCGAGATGGGGATAGCAGCCGTAAGCTCACCGAAAACAGCTCCGACGGGCACGAGGAAGATTGCACCCAAGAGGAATGCGATCATAGCGGGAACGGGACCGCCGCCCACGACCATCCAGTCGCCGACCTGCAGAACCCAACCGGTACCGATGATGGCACCGAAACCGATGGTGAAGAAGTTCCAGAGCGAAAGCGTTTTCTTCATGCCGCCGGTATCCTCGACTGCAACTTCTGCGTTCTTGTCCGCCATTGTTCCCCTCCTTTCCTTTCTGACGCCCCTTGGCGTCACCCCTTGCACGGCCTGTTTTGCCGCGCACTTTTTATTTCATGGCTTTAAGATACGGCCTTGGCACAGCAACGCCACTCGTAGCTCGACCGAAGGCAGAACTGCAAAACGAGCGGCGCCGTTTTTGGGACGAACGGCACGGTTTGCCGCTCATTGCTGCCGCCCGCCCGACGGGCGTACGTTCATCGAACGCATAGAGAGATGTTTTTGAAGCCGTGTGTTTTGCGCCTTTCGTACCGTTTACCGAGCTTTCGACGCGCAGGCCCATTTGTTGCACATCTTTTTTGTAGGATAGACAGGTTATACATGAGACAAGGCGGTACGAATGGCATACGGATATAACGACGGTGATCAACGGCGACAAAGCGTTCGCCTTGCTGGCCGTACCACGCCGACGCCCAGAAGTGCCACGAGCAGCAATCCGCAACGCCCTCAAGAGCAACCCAGGCCTTCGTCTCGGCAGCAGACAAGCAGAACACGGCAGAGTGGCCGTCCGAGCATAGGCACAAGCGCGCAGCAAGATAGCCGCTTGGGCGCGCGCACTCGACAGCGTCAGGCCGAGGTTCCGCAGCTGCGCCGCAACGGCGTACGTCAGCCCGGCATCCATATCAACCGCTTCTTTTCGCATCCCCAAGGCGGACGCAACGGCAAGCCTTACCGCTCGACATCGCACGTGAATGCCCCCGCCCTGCCGGCTCGTCGACTTCGCCTCGCACTGTGCTCTATCCTCACCTGTCTGGTCTTTGTGTTTATGAGCTCCTGTATGTCCCACGGCTTGGCCGGTCTCGAGCCCACCGCCGAGGACAAGCTGCTCAAGGCCCCCGTCGCGCCCGGTTATTCTTTCGCCTTTTCGACCCCGCGCTCGCAATGGCAAGCCGGCACGATGCCCCATATCTATCAGATCGACCCTGCGTGGTCGGAGCTGCCTTACGCCGGCGGCACCATCCGCCAAAATGCCTGCGGGCCTACGTGCCTCACCATGGTCTACATCTTTAAAACGGGGCGCACCGATATGACGCCGGTCGATACGTGCACCCTTTCCGAGGCGGGCAACTATGCCCCCACCGGTGCCACCGAGTGGTCGTTTATGACGAGCGGCGCCGCGCAGCTGGGGCTTAACGGGACGCAGCTCCATAACGATCGCGACTCTATGACTCAGGCGCTACGTTCGGGAGCGCCCGTCATCGCCGCCGTTCGGCCGGGCACCTTTACCAACGTGGGCCACTACATTGTGCTTTACGGTATTGACGGCGCCGACCAGATTGGCGTCTACGACCCCAACTCGGCCAGCCGCAGCGCCCGCCGCTGGGGCGTCGTAGAAGTCCTTAACGAAGTCGAAGCCATGTGGGCCTACTACTAGTCATTGGGGACAGACTTAAATGATTGGTCGTTGGGGACGGCCCTTGCGGATGCCGCTCGTGGGCGGCCATGCCGGCTGCCCCACACCGCCAGAAACTGCCAGCATGGAAAACGTCTCCCACTTTGGAGCTCGATTACGGGATGCACTTTCCGCGCACGGCCTGTTTGGGAAACTGGGGGCCACTTTTCGATCAAATTCCGGGATGTATTTTCCGGTTGAGGGCCATAGGGAAACTGCATCCCATTTCGAACGC
>NZ_JBNPOK010000020.1:0-37356 GCF_050315135.1 Collinsella sp. SGI.033 | reverse complement strand
GTTTATACAGTTTAGCGCTTTATGAACCCTGGTTCATAAAGCGCTAAACCAGGGTATAGGCTAAGATTGAACATATTTATCGAGACCAGTTCATGTGAAAGCGGATTGGAAAACTACATAATTTTGTCATTGGGTTGTCGGCAACGAGGGGCCTTTGCTTTAGCCATCAAGTTATCGGCAACACGGAACCTCTGAAAGAGAAGGTGACAAGATTATGAGAAGAAAGATAGCCTGCGTATTGTGTTGCGCCAGCCTATGTTTAAGCATGGTGGCAGGCCCAGGATGTTCTGCAAATAATACGCAAGGTGGGTCATCAGACGGCGCGCTGGCAAATGCCGGATCAACTTCTGAAAACGAAGAGTTTGACGGGAAGTTCGATGCAACCGTCAACGCAGGAAATGCGCAAGAAGTTGTGTATGTAAATGGCTCTTGGTTTGACATGGGAAAGCAGTATGGCTTACAGCAAAAGGATCAGTTAGAAAATAACTGGACAGCTGTAATGTCTTCAATTTATGCAGAGGCAGACGATGCCGCATATAACGAAGCTATGGGTAAGATTCTGAAACATTATGAAGAGGATGATCCATCTGTATTTGATTTCTTGTCGGGAGTAGCTGAGGGGGCAGGAGTCTCAAAGGAAGATGCAGTAGTTGCAGTTATGGGCTCATCTGTTCTTAACTATGACCTCATGATGCATTTTGATCCAGAGAGCTCAAATGATCCAGAGCGTTCAAAAACATGTATGAATGTATCTGCTTGGGGAAGTATGACTCAGGATGGTCATCATCTTGGAGCTGCTAATCTTGATGCAGTCAGCACAACACCCGCCGCAATGTTCTCGAGCATGGTTTCTTATCCGAAACATGGCAATGCAGTCATTGCATCAGGTGGATTGCAGGGAAATGCGTTCATGAACTCTAAGGGCCTTATTATTACCTATGCCGGAGGGCCTACGGCATCGCCAAGCGATGATGCTAAGACAATCGATAGGGAAGGCACCTTCCTCGATACTTTGTTTGCTTATTGGTACACAGCCACAAAGTGCGATACGGCAGACGAAGCAGTCAAAATGCTTACGAAAACTGAGTGGATTCACACGGGTAACATCAACGTTTCCGACAACAAGGGAAATGCGTATCTCATCGAGCAAAAAGATAATGCATATGTAGTACGCAAAGCCGGTGACTACGGTGAGACGGACTATCTAATTGCAGCGAATCATTTCAGGGATGAGCTCTGGATGAATGATTCATATGAGGCATATCCGGATAGCGTGCCAAGAGCCAATACTCTAGAAAAGGTTATGCAAGACGAGAGCGGCAGCGTTACCCCACTCACGCTCGCGAACGGACTCGGAAGCATTCGTTACTATGACGAGGGCAAATGGAGTGAGGAAAATTGGGACTTCGGTGGTTTCTATCAGTTCCACTCTCCAGAAGGCGATGACATAGAATTCAAGACAATTTTCAGGACAATTTTTGATGCAACTGATCAGGAAATGTATGTCTTGAGAGGTCATGACGAGAAATTCCGTTCAGACGTTCCCTATGGTACAGCTAATTACTACAAGCTTACCCTCGGAAAGAACATGCAGGCCACTAATAAGAGCGCAGAAATCGACGCGCGTATTGCGGTAAGAAATGCAGGAGCTGAATTGTATAAGAAGGGCTCAGTGGATGACGAGTCCATGGAGTATTACAATAAGGCTGCTGAGGCGGTGCACACGGGATGCAATTACACCACTATGGCTGATTGCGCCAATGCGAAAGGCGATAAGGAGCAGGCTGCGATTATGTATGGCCTTGCTACTTCGCAGTTTGCCAATGCTCAGCGATACGCACAGGCATCCTATACTGCTGAAAATGTAATTATTCAATAATCTTGCGTAACGCTCAGCTCGTCATTTAAAGAAAGCGGAAGTGATCTCGAACCCTCCCTAAAGATAACGCTCGAGATCACTTCCAAGATGTACCATCATGCCGATCATCTCGGCATGATGGTATTTTTCGTTTATTCGCGCTGCCAGGCTTTCCTGCGTCCGACCCGGAGTTTTGATCGCGGAGGGCGGATTCGAACCAACGACCTCCAAGGCGCAGAGATTGACACGGGGGATCCAAAATGCCCGCTCAGCAACTAGCTCGCCGTGCTATTTATCCAAAGAAAAACAGCTCAGAGGAACAATGCCTCTGAGCTGCTGAAAGTCTTGGTCGCGGGGGCAGGATTTGAACCTACGACCTCCGGGTTATGAGCCCGGCGAGCTACCAGACTGCTCCACCCCGCAATGTCTGGGCGCCTCATATGCGCAAGAAGGAATATTACTCGGGAGTTCGGTGGACGGCAAGGAAAATCTCGTAGAGCATAATTCCTTCATATTTAAAACCTCTCAGCCCATATCACCGTAAACGAATCGCAGCCGAGCGCCGTCGACAGCACGTATACAATGGTGCGCGTCCTTTTATGCCGAAACCGGGAGTAGACATGCTGCTCGCTATCGATATGGGAAACACGCAGACGGCCATGGGCCTGTTTGACGGAGACGAGCTGGTGCAGTCGTGGCGCATGCCCACCGACCGCTCCTATACCGCAGATGAAATCCATGTGCGCCTGATGGGTTTTTTTAAGATGTACGGCCTTTCGCTCGACGCGGTCGACGCTATCGCCTTTGCGGGCGTGGTGCCGCAGCTCTCGCGCGAATGGCATACCGTGGCCGACCGCATTGCCGCAGACGTCATCGTCATTGGGCCGCAGACGGCCGCCGTGACCAAGCTGCGCGCGGCGCGTCCCCAGGCCGTTGGTGCCGACCGCGTTGCCAACGCCGTTGCGGCCGAGACCTTCTACGGCGCGCCGGCGATCGTGGTGGACTTTGGCACCGCAACCAATATCGACGTCATCGATGAGGACGGTTATTACATTGGCGGAGCGATCGCGCCGGGCATCCGCATCTCCATGGATGCGCTTGCCGCCCGCGCCGCCAAGCTCGCCAGCGTGCCGCTCGAGGCGCCCGAGCACGCCATCGGCCGCGATACCGAGGAGTGCATCAAGGTCGGCGCCGTGGTGGGCACTGCCGCTATGGCCGAAGGCCTGGTCGCGCGCATGAAGCGCGAGCTGGGCCGCGAGGATGCCACCGTTATCGCCACGGGAGGCCTCGCCGGCATCGTCGCCGATTCGACCGATGCCTTCGACGTGGTCGATGGACAGCTCACCATTAAGGGTATCTGCGAAATCTACCGCCGCATGCAGGAGCTGGGGCAAGACAGAGACCGGAGCCAAGCGTGAGCATTGTCTTATCCCCTCGGTTTCTCTGACGCACGGACTAGGTGACTCTAGTTCTCCAACCCCTCCGTGAGCCAAATCAAGGGACTACGTTTCATTAAAACAGAATAGTCAGCTGGAAAGAGTACGTTGGCAACCCTTGGCATAGCAGCCCCCCTCGCAAACCTCAACCTCACCTTTCTTGCACGTCCACCGACGGCAGCGCGACGCTTGCCACAAAGAGCGGTACGCCGGTGCGAGACACGAGCGCTGCATAGAAAGGCCTGTCAAGCGTTATCTTGCGCGGCTCTGGTGGGTTCTCCGGCGGAAGGCCCGCGACAGCGACCATCACCGTGTACGCGCCGGCCTCTACGCCGTTCTCATCGACAGCGAACTTCGCGCCATGGACAATCTGCGTTGGAGTCCCCTCTACCCCCACCATAGGTGTAAGCTCCATCGCAGTTGCCGTAGAGACGCCGGCGGCCTTTAGCAGCGAGCAGACGTCCGAGAGCGTCGACTCGCATTCAAAGCGAGGAATCCCCAGCTCGACGGGCTCCCATTCTCCCTCGCCTCGGGACAGACGCTCGAATAGCCCAAGCGCGTCATCAACATGATCATCCTCGCCGCTCGGAAGAACAAAACACACGCCGGCATCGGAGCTGAGCGGCAACAAGAAGGCAACCCTGCCGTTCTCGACGATCACCGCGCAATCGCGCTTGCCACGCATAAACGCTGCTTGAACATCACCGTTCTTTGCATGGAAGGTCTCAACTTTGGTCGATTCGCCATCAAACGGATCCGCCCATGCATCCTTCATGTAAAGCGCGCTCACAAGACAGGCAAGAGCCACTGGTGATAACTCGATGCTTGGCGACAGCAGGCCGTGAGTTTGTTCGGCTATCCAATCGGTCACCCGTTGGCTAACGCGCGGATCGGCCAAGTCATCGATTGACACATGCACGCTGCATTTGTCGCACTCGTGCAGAAACGCCTCCGATGGGCTCGCGGACCTGGAAAGCCAAGCCGCCGTTGCCGAGTTCGCATCATAACCGTCATAGCCCCAGTTCCGCTCCAGCTCGATGCCGAAGGGATCACGCTCGCTAAACATGTCGCCATCGCCCAGGAGCATGTCGAGCTCCCGACATGTGGCGCCCGAGGCACCCTTTCGTACAATCGTCAACAAGCTCGCGACGCACGCAGGCGACCAAACCCCGTTCTTGCCTTGAGCGAGTATTTTCTCGGATAGGGATTTTGCAACCCTCCATGCCTGTGGACACGCCGAATTTGCTTTGTCAGCCATAGTCTGCTCCCATCGTTAGGACATAAACTATTATTTCGCACGGCGCGGACACAAATCTCGCACCGAAAAGGCAGCCCAATGGCTTTCTAAGAGGCTCAAAGCCTTTCTATTCCTCAAAAACGAAAAATTTTCAGTTTTGAGGAATAGACTCGATGCACGCTACGCCTCACCGCACAGCCACCTCGCCAGGTCCACGATCTGCACTCCGTCGCGATCCGTGGCCTCGTGATGCGTGCGGGCGAGAATCATCTTGGGATACGCATCGCCAATGCTCAGCAGTGGCGAAATCTCGCGTTCAAATGTCTTATCCGAGCTGATGTCGTCGCTCACCTGAATGTAGAGCTTCTCGCTTCGCCTGATTGCTACAAAGTCAATTTCCTTTTTATAGAGTACGCCGACGTATACCTCGTATCCGCGGCGCAGCAGCTCGATTGCCACTATGTTCTCGTATACGCGCCCCCAATCCATATCACGTGTACCGAGCAGCGCGTATTTGAACGCGTGGTCCGCCAGGTAATACTTCTCGCCGCTCTTAAGGTATTTCTTGCCGCGAATGTCGTATCGGCGAACTTTATAGAAGGCAAACGCATCGCACAGGTACCCCATGTACGCACCGACCGTCTTGTTCGTAATCTTTAGTCCATCCGCATTTAATGCATCGGTAATGTTGCGTGCCGACGTAATGTTGGAAACGTTGTCCATCATGTAATCGGCAATGCGCAGCAGCGCCGATTCGTTTCTCACGCTATGCCGTTGCACGATATCTCTCACAATGAGCGTCTTAAAGACGTTGGAGAGATATTGATAGCGCTGCTCCTGCAGTGGATAAGGGTAAGAGCCAGACATACCGCCGGTTCTCGCGTACTCATCGAAGTCACGGTCGACCTCGCCCTCGTCGCCATAGAGACGATACTCCTCAAACGAGAATGGGAAAACCTCGATCTCGAACGTGCGCCCCGTAAAGAGCGTCGACAGATCGCTCGACAGCAAAAAGGCATTCGATCCGGTAATGAAGATGTCATAATGCTCGGATGCGTGAAGGCTGTTGATCGCACGCTCAAAACCTTCGCACATCTGAACCTCATCGATAAGCAGAACGTTTTGTTTGCCGGGCACCCGATGATCTTTTACATAAGCGAGCAACGCGTGATACTCGAGCAGGTTCTCGAACTCATCGAGGTTGTAGTTGATATGGATGACATTCGAATTAGGCAGATTTGCCTCCACGTAATCGCGGAGGGCCTCGAGCAATTTTGATTTACCGCTGCGGCGGATGCCCGTGATGACCTTGATATCCGGCACGCCAATAAGACTCGTCAACGTGTCCATATATGACGCTCTATTGATGAGTTTCATCGGGGCCTCCTCGCGGTCTTTTATCTCTATTCCTCAAAAACGAAAATTTTTCAGTTTTGAGGAATAGGCTCTATAGCGAATATACCTCGTAAAAGGCCGAGCTGCCTTAATCCTATTCCTCAAAAACGAAAATTTTTCAGTTTTGAGGAATAGGGCCGCGATGCCACCCTGTAGTCGCGCAAAGACCCTCCCCGGTTGAACCGCCTCCCATTTCTCGTGTCCAAGAAATGGGAGCCAGTTCAGAGGCCGAGGAGGGTCTTGTAGTCATCGTTATCTTTGAGCGCGAACATCTCGCGTTACAGCCCGCGAATCCGTACGGCCTCGGGCGGAAACTCCTGCTCGCCGGCATCGGTCTTGATGGTCGCGCGACCCCAGATGTCCAGGCCCGCAAACACACCAACCGCAAGCGGCAAGCCGTTGGGCGACACCGCCGCAACCTGGCGGCCCAGCAGCGGCACCATGTCGAAGTACTCGCCCAGCACGGGAGCCAGCGGGCCGGCGGCGCCCTGCGGCGTGTTGGCGACAACCGCCCAGGCGTCCACGCGGGCCAGCACGGCGGTAGTCAGCGCTTCGACCAGCGCTTCGTCAGCCACGTCCACACCGAGCTCGCTCAGCGCCGAACGCTCAATATCCACCGTCACGGCACCGAACATGCCCGCGGCACCGGCGCCACCGTTGACGGCGACGCGTGCAAACGACGTCTCAAACGCGGGCGCGCCGCACACGATATCGCTCGGCCACCGAATGCCCACCTTGCCGGCAAGACCCAGCCCCGGCGTCGATGCCGTTCCCGCAAGCGCGTCCATCATGCCCATCGCCGCCACAAACGGCAGGCCATGGAAGGCGTGCATATTCACATCCGGGCGCACGACCAGCGAAAACGTCAACGACGCCTCGTCCACGCTCCACGCGCACCAGCCCGCGGACACGCCCTCGCGGCCCGCGTCACGTGCCGCGTCGAGCTCGGTACCGGCGGCAACAGCATTCATCTCGATCATCTACATACGCCCCAATTCGCCCACGATATGGCCCACGCGATCCTCGGGCTCCTTGACCTCGACGCCGTTGTAGCGGAAGAACCGCGCCGGGTCGTGCATCAGGTCCTCGAGCGGCACCAGCACAAAGTCGCGTTCGCCAATGAGCGGATGCGGCAGGCGCAGCTTTTTGCCGCCATGGGTCTCGCCATCCATCCACAGCAGGTCCAGGTCGATGGTGCGCGGGCCGTTGACCTTGGCCTTCTTGGATCGGTCGCGCCCCAGCTCGGCCTCGATCTTCATAAGCTCGTCGAGCAGCACCAGCGGCGCCAGCTCGGTCTTGATCTCGATGACAGCGTTGGCAAACGCGTCCTGGCGTGTCTCGTAGGCCGGCTCGCTCTCGTAGATGCGCGAGCAGTTGGACACACAGGTGAGCGGAATCTCGGCGATCATGTCGCGCGCGGCGCGGATGTTGTCGCAACGATGCCCCAGGTTGGAGCCCACGGCCACAAACGCGCGACGCGGCTGCGGCTTGGCAACAGCCCAGTAGCCGTTCAGGAACTGCGCAAAGCCGGTGACATCGTGCACGCGCACGATGTTGGCACCGGCCTGGATAGCGCCCAGGCACACGCCAAATGTGGCGGCATCGCGCTCGGCGGCCTCGGTCACGCCCGAGACGGCGCCCACAAAGCGCTTGCGCGACACGGCGCACATGAGCGGATAGCCCAGCGACGCCATCTTGGCGGTCTCGCGCTGGATGACGATGTCTTCGTTGGCCGTCTTGCCAAAACCCGGGCCCGGATCGATGCAGATACGGTCGCGTGACACGCCGGCGTGGATGAGCGCGCGGGCCTGATCGGACAGAAAGCCCATGACGCGGCGCATGATGGGCGCCGAATCGGGCAGGGTAAAGCGGCGGAGCTGCGAGGTGGGCACATAAGCCTCCTCGCGGCGGGCGCTGCGGCGCATCATGGCGGCCAAGTGATCGCTGGGCTCCGGCGCGGGCTCAGGGGTCGCGGCGGCCTCGGCGGCAGGGGTAGCCTGCTCGGCGGCCGGCGTCTCCTGCTTCTGCTCGCCCGTTAGCTCGGGCGCTGGCTCCGGATCGCCAAACGGCAGCGAGGGCTGCACCACGCCACCCGGCAGTTTGGCCTCCGTCTTGGGCTCGCCCAGCAGCTTGCCGCGACGACGGCGGGCGGGCTTCTCGGCCTCGCGCGCGGCCTCGGCAGCCGCCTCGCGCGCCTTCTCGGCAACAAACGCCGCGGCAGAGGTATCGAGCTGCACCGTTGCATGCGTGCGAGCGGGCGCGGCGACCTCGCCGGCGTGCATCACGATGACGCCGCAGGTGCTCGTCGCGACAAACTCGACCATCTTGGGGTCGGTGAAGCCCGTCACGTCGTTGACGATCGAGGCGCCGCAGCGCACGGCCGCCTTGGCAACCGCCACGTGACGTGTGTCGATCGAGACGATGGCGCCCTCTTTGGCCAACGCACGCACAACGGGCAGCACGCGGCGAGCCTCCTCATCGGGGTTGACCGGGGTAAAACCGGGGCGCGTGGACTCGCCGCCCACGTCGATGATGTCGGCGCCGGCATCGAGCATCGCCAGGCCGTACTCGATGGCGGCATCCGGGTCGAAATGCTCCCCGCCGTCGCTAAACGAATCGGGCGTCACGTTGAGGACGCCCATGATGCGCGGACGGTCAAAGCTGAGCTCGTACTTTCCGCACCGCCATGTCTTGCTGTCGTTCGCCATGAACATCCTCCTAAAATGCCCGCGCCGCCACGCTCGGGCGCAGGCGGCGGGGTCGCTTTGCAATTAGTTTTTCTATTGTATCCGCGCGCGCGGGCTAGAACGCAAACGCGGCAGCGATGTCGCAAGAAATCAGCAGGTCGGCATTTGCATCCTGATCGGTGGGAGCAAGATTGCATATGGCCAGCGTATCGCCGGTAAAGTATCGCGTAAGACCCGCCGCCGGATACACCACGAGCGAGGTCCCGCCCACAATGAGGGCATCGGCCGCGGCAATGGCGGCAACGGCGTCGGTCAGCACATGCTCGTCGAGCGGCTCCTCGTAGAGCACCACATCGGGCTTAATGCGCCCGCCGCACGCGGGGCACACGGGCACACCCGCGGCGTCCTCGTGCCCGCGGGCGCAAATCCACTCGGCGCTATAGACCGCGCCGCACGACTGGCAAATGTTGCGATGGACCGATCCGTGCAGCTCGAACACGCGCTGAGAGCCCGCCATCTGATGCAGACCGTCGATATTTTGCGTCACCACGGCACCAAGCTTGCCGATGCGCTCCAGCTCGGCCAGCTTGGTGTGGCAGCGGTTGGGCTTGGCGCCAAGCGAGATCATCTTGGTGCGGTAGAAGTCGAAGAACTCGGCCGGATGCGCCTCGTAAAAGCTATGCGAGAGCATGGTCTCGGGCGGGTAGGCAAACTGTTGGTGATATAGGCCGTCCACGCTGCGGAAATCGGGAATGCCACTCGCCGTGGAAACACCGGCGCCGCCAAAGAAGACCACACGCTTGTGAGTACCAAACAGCTCCGCCAGTGCGGCGGAGGCCCGCTTGGGGTCCGTTATCGCCTGCGTCATATGAGTCCTCCGTCCTTGTTGGTCGGGCAGCGTCGGGCGACATCCCAGCATGCGGCCTTTGAGTCAGCACGCGCGGAGCCCACCACCGCCCCTTTTGCGCTAATCTTAAGCCTGCAAACCCCGTCGAAAGGACACCATGCCTCAGACTTACACTTTCGCCTCGTGGAACGTCAACGGTCTGCGCGCCGTGCTCAAAAAGGACCCGAGCTTTATCCAGATCGCACAGGAGCTCAATGTCGATATCCTGGCGCTGCAAGAGACCAAGCTGCAGGAGGGCCAGGCCGATATCGACCTGCCCGGTTATCACCAAACCTGGAGCTACGCCGAGCGTAAAGGCTATTCGGGCACTGCGGTCTTTAGCCGCCAGGAACCGCTGCGCGTGCTGCGCGCCGATGCGCTGCTGCCTTACGCCGGCGAGGGCGCGGCAGCCGAGCTCGTGGCGCAGGCCGCGACCGAGGGCCGCGTCTGCGCGCTCGAGTTCGACAAGTTTTGGTTTGTGGACGTCTATACGCCCAACGCCCAAAATGAGCTCGCGCGCATCGATGTGCGCATGGCCTGGGACGATGCCTATCGCGGCTTTTTGGCGGGACTCGAGCGCGAGACCGGCAAGCCCGTGGTGACCTGCGGCGACTTTAACGTCGCGCACGAGGAGATCGACCTTAAGAACCCCAAGTCCAACCGCGGCAACGCAGGCTTTTCGGACGAGGAGCGCGGTAAGTTTACCGAGCTACTCGACGCCGGGTTTACCGATACCTGGCGCGCGGCAAATCCCGACGTCGAGGGCGTCTACAGCTGGTGGAGCTACCGCTTTAATGCCCGCAAGAACAACGCGGGCTGGCGCATCGATTACTTCCTGGTGAGCGACGCCATCGCCGGCAACGTGCGCGACACCGGCATCCGCGGCGACATCTTTGGCAGCGACCACTGCCCCGTCACCCTCACCCTAGAGCTCTAGCACCAGCCGACCCCTCGGGGACGAAGCAAAACGGATCATGTTCACCTCGCGAGGGAATCCACGCGGCACACCCGCCACGAAACTGCCCCATCTACTACGTTTAAGCCACTACCCTCAACCACGGCGAACAACGAAAAAAGAAAACCGCAGGTAGAAAGCCTGAGGTTTTTCATAAAACGCGGTCATGGTCGAGGGTATCAAGCTAAACGTAGTAGATGGGCTAGTTTCGTGGCAAGCGCCGTCAACTGATTCCCTGGGGACGTCTGGGGGCGGAAGAAAACGGATCGATTTGGCTCTCTGAGGGCCACGACGCCCGTCATATCAGCCGGCCATTCCAAAACTATGCCGGTTTACGGGGCTGAATCGCAAATCCCCAACCAAACGCAATTCAAGCAAAATAAAACCGCAGGTAGACGGATCGTCTATTTTCGGAAAAAGCCGGTATGGTCTGCCTGGGCCAATCTAGCCCCGTAAACCGGCATAGTTTTAAAATGTCACTTCAACAGTATTGATTCTCGCCCCGGCGCAACCGCCACTACAGCCCGTATTTCACGACGACACGGTTAATGCGACGACACCAAGGTTTGTAGAGAGCGGCCAAGAACAAGCAGGTCGCAAGGCCGTGTGTGATATCGAACGGTACCGCCGTGGCAAGACGCGCCACGGCGCCCGCCCACGTGAGCGGTTGCACAAAACCGATGATGTCGTAGGCGTTAATCACGGCGCCATAGAGCAAGCCCGACGCAAAGCCGTACGCCATCAGCGCCGGCATGCGCACGGTTCCATCGGCACGGTCGAACGCGCCCGCATGCGCCAGCGCGCCGCCAACATAGCCGACCAGACCCCAGGCATACATCTGCCACGGCGTCCACATGCCCTGCCCAAAAAAGAAATTGCTGGTCAGCGTCGCCAGCGCACCGACCATAAAGCCGTTACGACGACCGAGCGTCGCCCCGGCGATAATGGCGATGGCGCTCACCGGTTTAAAGTCGGGAATGGGGCCAAACAAGATACGCCCCGCCGCGGCCAACGCCGCCGGAACCAGCGTGGGCATAATCTGGCGCAGGCCCGGTCGCGACGCCTCGTAGCCCGCAAAGAACAGCGCGAGCACCAGCGCCACCACGACAAGCATGGCAAGCGCCGCCTGCTCAACGCCTGCCAGCAACGCCGCGGCCATTACCGCTGGCACCGCCAGCAGCAGCGGGATTTCCAGTTTTGCGAGTAGGCGCAAGACGCGATAATTCGCCATCCCATCACGCCCTATAAAACACATTGTCGGCAAAAAAGTCGGCGGGCGGCTCCATGCAGGCAATCTCACCATCGAACATCATGGCAATGTCATCGGCAACCTGCTCGGCAAAATCCAGATCGTGCGTTGCCATGATGACGGTACCGCCAGCCTCCGCATGGTCGCGCAGGGCGCGGGCGATGATGCGACGGCTGGCCAGGTCCAGACCCTTGGTGGGCTCATCGAGCAATAGCAGCTCGGGGCCGATCAACAGCAGCTTTGCCAACGCAAGCAGCTGGCGCTGCCCGCCCGAAAGATCGTACGGATGGCGCCCATCCAAGCCGGACAATCCCAGACTCGTCGCGCGCTCTCGCGCCATAGCCTCGTCATATCCGCAGGTCGAAGCCCATTCCATCAGCTCCTCGCGCACCGTCTCGGCAACCAGCAGCGCCTTGGGATTCTGAGGCAGCAGTGCCGCCGAGGCCGCCCCGCGCTCCATATGCCCACGCTGCAACTTGACCGTCTTGGCCAGCACCGAAAGCATTGTCGACTTACCGCAGCCGTTACCGCCCACAACAGCATGCACCGCGCCTGCCGAAAACGACGCATCGAGCCCGCGCAGCACCCAGCCGGACGCTCGATCGTAGCGAAACCAGCCCCCTGCCAGGGTGGTAGCCGACCCAGCGTGCATTTTTGGGAGTATTCGGCATCCACCGGCGCACGACGGCGCCCCCGAGTCGTCTTGCGACAGGATTTGCGCCTCAAATTCAGCCGATTTATCCGATTTCGGTCTTTTTTTTGCGCCCGGAGCGCCCACGCGCGGGTCCAAATAGCCCGGCCGGCCACTGGCGCTGCTGAAAACTCCGTTTTTTGCACGCCACGAGCCACCCCACCCTGGCACCTCGCCAGAAAACAGCTCTTCGCGATGCCCCAAGGAGGCGATGTCAGCGACCTCGCATACGCGCCCGCCCTCAATCCGATACGCGCACGTCGCGTATTCAAGCATCGGGCGCGGCTGGTGCGTTGCCACAACAACCGTGCAGCCCAGCTCGCGATTCACGCGAAACAGCGCATGCAGAAAATTTTTCTCGGCAACGGGATCCAGCTGGGACGTGGGCTCGTCGAGCAGCAGCACGCGAGGGCGCAACGCCAGCACGGCTGCCAGCGACAGCAGCTGCTTGCGTCCGCCCGAAAGCGTATCGGTATCGCGGTGGAGCCAATCCTCCACCCCAAAGAAATAACTGGTCTCGGCCACGCGACGACGCATCTCGTCGCGCGACATGCCTAAGTTTTCCAGGCCAAACGCCATCTCGTGCCACACGGTTTCGCACACAATCTGGTTCTCGGGGTCCTGAAACACATAGCCCACGCGCTCCGCGGACGCGCGAACGTCCATGTCGGCAACGCTTTCGCCCAGCATGCGCAGCTCGCCGGAGCATTCGCCCGCCGGCGAAATCTCGGGCTTGAGCAACGAGAGTAATGTCGACTTGCCCGACCCGGTACCACCGACAAGCAACGCAAACGTCCCTTGGGGAACACGCCAATCGAGCTCCTCGAACACCGGCACTTCGGCCCCGGGGTAGGCAAAGCTCAGGCCCCGCACTTCAATCGCCGGTATATCCGAGCCGCACACCGCGTCCGCCATGATGCTCCCGTCCAACCGAGCCATCAGCCAAACCTCTTCTCGTCAATCGCATGCACCACGCAGGGCAGCGCCATCCAGGTCGCGTATACAACATAGCCAGGCCACGGCGCTGGCACCGAAAGCTGCGGGTAAAACGAATACTGCATCGTCGCGGTCCACGCCACTGCCGCCGTGGCCACGCCAAACAGCGCAAGCCCAACCAGCGCGGCAACGTCGCCGCGCGCCAGCCGATACCGCGCGTACGTCGTGCGACGCGCCGCGGCGCCCCACCCACGGGAGCGCATGGCGTCCGCACGCTCCAGCGAATCTTCCATGCCCCAGCCCAACAACACGCTCGATGCCCGTAGGCGCGAACGCACGGGGTCGGCCGGCGCGCGGCCCGGCACATCAATCGCATCCTGCACCGCCAGCACCGTGCGACCGCGACGCAAAAACTGCGGGATAAGCCGCATACACATCGAGATCATGAGCGCGATCACCGGCGCGGTGTTACCCAAAAGCGCAAGCACCCTGTCGTAGCTAAGCATCGACGCCGCGGCCTCAAACCACAGCACGCTCGCCACAAACAGCCCGCCCATGCACAGGCCGTATACCATGCTCTCCAGATACACCGCACGCATGCCAATACGGAACAGTTCCGTCGAGCCCGAAGCGCTAAATAACGGGTTGAGCACCGCGATAATCAAAATCACCGGCAGCTGCCAGCGAAGCGCCCCCAACGTGCGTGCGACGCCGCGCGTTGCAAACCCATACGCCAGCCCGCCCGCAAGCGACAGCGCAAGCAGCACCGGTTGCATCGAGAACATGGTGAGCCCCAGCGTCAGCACCATGTAGAGCGCCGGCACCGCCGGATGCGACATCGAGAATGCCGCGACGGGCTCGTTGCCCGATTCCTCTCGCATGATATCCACGGACACCCCATCCCCTCGCTCAAGCGCCAACGCCGCAGTGCCGCCGCCATGCACAACCAGCGCAAACGTCACGCCGGCGGCACCGACATCGGCCGCCATGCGCCAATCGTTACGCGCTCATCATATGCCTGCGGTATCATATTGCGCCGTGTATCGTTTCCAAACGCACGTCTCTATAACGTAACAGGAGATCACATGGACGCAACCGCAATTATCCTCGCCGCCGGCGAGGGCACCCGCATGAAGTCGAACCACTGCAAGGTTTCGCACAAGATCCTGGGCAAGCCCATGGTCCAGTGGATCGTCGACGCCACCATCAAGGCCGGCTGCAGCCGCGTCGTGGTCGTCATCGGCAGCCACGCCGACGAGATGCGCGCGCTTATCGACGGCGCCTACGCCAACAGCGCCACCAAGGTCGAGTGCGTCGAACAGACCGAGCGTCTGGGCACCGGCCACGCCGTAAAGGTCGCGCTCGAGGCATGCGGCATCATGCAAGGCCCCGTCGTCGTGCTCAACGGCGACCTGCCGCTCATCACCGCCGACACCGTCGCCAAGTTCGCGCAGACCGTCGCCGGCGGCGAGCTCGCCTGCACCGTCATGACCATGACCCCGCCCGATCCCTTTGGCTACGGCCGCATCAAGCTGGGCGCCGACGGCCAGATCGAGCGCATCATCGAGCAGAAGGACTGCACGCCCGAGCAGGCCGCCACGTTGCTCGAGTGCAACGCCGGCTGCTACGCCTTCGACGGCGCGCAGCTCGCCGCCCACATCAGCGAGATCGGCAACGACAACGCGCAGTCCGAGTACTACCTGCCCGACATGCTCGAGATTCTCAAGGGCCACGGCCAGGCAGTCTCCATCTTCCACTGCGACGACTACCGCGACGGCCTGGGCGTCAACAGCCGCATCCAGCTCGCGCAACTCACCGCTATCGCGCGCGACCGCATCAACGAGCACTGGATGGCCGAGGGCGTTACCTTCATCGACCCCACGCAGGCCTGGATCGGCCCCGACGCCGTCATCGGCCGCGACACCGTCGTGTGGCCGCAGACGCATCTGATCGGCCACGTCACCGTGGGCGAGGAGTGCCAGCTCGGCCCCAACAGCCGCCTCACCGACACCACCGTTGGCAGCGGCTGCACCATCGATGAGACCATCGCCATCGAGGCTGTCATCGAGAACGGCGTCGACTGCGGCCCGCGCGCCTACCTGCGCCCGGGCACCCACATGCTCGATGGCTCCAAGGCCGGCACACACGTGGAGATCAAGAAGTCCACGATCGGCGAGGGCTCCAAGGTACCGCACCTGTCCTACATCGGCGACACCACCATGGGTTCCGGCGTCAACGTGGGCGCGGGCTCCATCACCTGCAACTACGACGGCGTGCACAAGCACAAGACCGTCATCGGCAAGGATGCCTTCATCGGTTCCGACACCATGATGGTCGCGCCCGCCCAGATCGGCGACGGCGCGCTCGTGGCCGCCGGCTCCGTCATCACCGAGCCGGTCCCGGCTGACGCACTCGGTCTGGGCCGCGCCCGTCAGGTAAATATTGAGGGCTGGGCCGCCGATTATCGCCGCCGTCTGCACGAGGACGACGAGGTATAACGTTTTACCAAGCATCTAAGGAGCTGTTCCCATGGGAATGGCTCCTTTTTCTATGCTGACCTGCGCGACCGGATGAGTGGTCGGTTCGTGTCCGTTGACGGTAAAGACGTTATCAAGACCCGATAAACCCCGCCGCGCGGTTACAATGCAACAAGGCATCTATATGGCATTCGATATATAAAGGAGAAGGGTAATGCCGATTAATGATCCCGAGAAGTCGGAGAATATGCGCAAGTCCATCCGCGTGTATTCCGGTTCCTCCAACCGTCCCCTCGCTCAGAAGATCGCTGAGTACCTTGGGGTCGAGCTTTCGGGCCTTACGCTAAAGCAGTTCGCCAATGGTGAGATTTACGCCCGCTACGACGAGACCGTCCGCGGCGCCGACGTCTTCCTGATTCAGTCCGTGGCCGGCGGCAACGTCAACGACATGCTCATGGAGCTGCTCATCGCCACCGACGCTGCCAAGCGCGCATCCGCCCGCTCCATCACCGCCGTCATCACCCACTACGGCTATGCCCGCCAGGACCGCAAGGCCGGCCCGCGCGAGCCCATCACCGCCCGCCTCGTCGCCAACCTGCTCGAGCGCGCTGGCGTCAACCGCATCATCACCCTCGACCTGCATCAGGGCCAGATTCAGGGTTTCTTCGATATCCCGGTTAACCACCTGTCTGCACTGCCGCTGTTTGGCCAGTACTACAACGACATGCACTTCGACACCGACAACCTGGTTGTCGTCTCCCCCGACGTGGGTCGCGCCAAAGCTGCTAAGAAGCTCTCCGACATGCTCGGCTGCAGCCTTGCCATCGCCCACAAGGGCCGTCCGCGCCACAACGCCGCCGAGGTCATGGGCATCATCGGTGACATCAAGGGCAAGACCTGCATCATCAATGACGACATGATCGACACCGCTGGCACCCTGTGCGCCAACGTCAAGGAGCTCAAGGCCATGGGTGCCGGCGACATCTACGTGTGCGCCACCCACGGCATCTTCTCGGGCCCGGCCATCGAGCGCCTGAACGACGCCCCCATCGTCGAGTGCCTCGTCACGGATGCCATCCCCGTCGAGGTTGGCGGCAAGATCAAGACCATCTCGGTCGCCGAGGAGTTCGCCGAGGCCATCTCTGCCGTTTACCACGAGGAGCCCGTCTCCACGCTCGTCGGCGGCGACTTCGCGCTGTAATCCAGCGCGCATCGCATCATCTTTGGTGTTTTTGAAGGGTCGGAAGCTCACTTCCGACCCTTTTTTCTGCCCCTCGACAACCCGCTTTGGACAGTTAGTTCAGATTTGTATTAATTTGGCATTCGTTTGGGCCATTTAATGCGTCGAAAGCTCTCTTGCCGGCATAATTCCACTCGATTCCTCCACCTATGGATCTCTTCACCATGCCATTGGCCCCATTTTGCCCACCGAGTCCTTCAACAACGGCAATACACCCCGGTCACCTTGTACAAATCTGAACTAACTGTCCAGCACCCATCTCGGTAGATGCCTCCAGGGCCAACCCATCACTCCATTCTCCACTTTTCCAAGGCATTCCGTATGATGTCGTTACCGCCCGCGGCGCGCGACGCCCCTTTGAGCGAAAAGAACGACACGGCCATATCATTTCGCCAACGGCTTAGTACCTTATAGCTATGACAACCGTAATTTCACACCTCTCCGCCCTCCGCGCAATTCGCCGCGCTCGACGGGCGTACTCCGCCCTTCCCTGGGACGCCATCGATGACGAGCAACAGACACAAGCCCTCGCAGGTTGC
This sequence comes from Collinsella sp. SGI.033, assembly GCF_050315135.1. Lineage (NCBI taxonomy): Bacteria > Bacillati > Actinomycetota > Coriobacteriia > Coriobacteriales > Coriobacteriaceae > Collinsella > Collinsella sp. SGI.033. The sequence continues at coordinate 19,770 of NZ_JBNPOK010000020.1, read as the reverse complement.
GTTCCCAACAAGGACGCCATTGACTTTGCGGCCCTTGCAATACTTGACGCCTGGAGCGAAGACGACTCCGAGCGTCTAGACCTCTTTATTGCGAGCGGCAGCAACAGACGACCCGACGGACGGCTCCTCCAGCACACCATCACCGCCCCTCTCCCCCAGGGCGCGATCATGCACATCGAAGCCGACATCTACGCAACGTCTCCCGCCATGACGGCCATGCTTTGTTCCAAAAATGAATCGGTTGCCAAAACCTTGATGCTTCTCATGGAACTGCTCGGGACCTACTCACTTCCGCCCGAAGCAACTTACCCCATCGCCTACGACGACACGTGGCCCGAGGCCAACAGCTTCGAAACGATGGACGATCTCGATTGCCAGGGCGACCAACCGACACCCGAAAAGCAAGCCGAAACCCGCTACGAACAGGCGCACTACAAATGCGAGCCCGCCACAACCATCGAAGAGCTCGAGGCAGTCGCACGGTTTGCCAAAAGTAGTTCCTACGCCTCGTTTCGCACAGCTATCAAACTTGCCCGGGCCGGATCCGCATCCCCAGCGGAATCATTGATGTTCGCTGTCCTGGGCGCACCCATGCGCTTTGGCGGATTCGGGTGTTGCAGCCTGCCCATGGGAGGCCTGCTGCTCAACTATCGAATCGATTTCGACACCCTTGCGGTCAACATGTCCTCGGGCATCCCCTACGCCATCTGCGACTTATATTGCCCAGCCGCCGGAGTCGACAACGAATACAACGGAATTGGACATGAGCTTCAAAACGCTCGCATCCACGATGGCAATCGCAACAATGGCCTTAAGGCCATGGGTATCCACGTCCTGGTTATCAATCGTGACCAAATGAAGGACCTTGTTGCACTCGAAGCCTTCGCCCAGACGATGCATCGACTTGCGGGAGTTCGATTCCGCTACCGCATCAAGGGTTATCGCAAGCGTCAGGCCACCTGGCTCAACACCCTGCGGGCCGGAATCGGCCTCGCGCCGGTCTAAAAGACTTTTACCCAGTGTTACCGAGCATGGCTGGACAGTTAGTTCAGATTTGTATAAACAGACGGCTAATGTCGAGGTGGTTTGCCGCCATCCCGGCGCCAATCACCTCATTTGAAGACTCAAAAGATCTGAAATAGCACAAATTATGCTCCCCAAAGCGCCGTGACAGTTCCGTGGCCCCGATTTTGGCAGTCAAAGATCTCTTGGTTTATACAAATCTGAACTAACTGTCCATCCCGGCTTCTGACGACTGTCCAAACGCCCTCATGCGGCCTCAATCACCCTCCATTTGACAGCAGCAACGGGGTCGCTCACCATAGCAGGCGACAAATCGATGAAAGGAAGCACATGGCAGCTGCACAGCCGCTTAAGATTCGCATGGTTGCCGGACTTGGCAACCCTGGCGATGAGTATGCCGAGACCCGCCACAACGCAGGCTTTAAGGCGATCGACGAGCTGGCGCGTCAGGCCGGCGTCACGTACTGGAAAAACCAGGCCGGCGCCGAGGTCGCGCTCATCAACATCAACGATCCAGAGGAAGAGGGCGGCAAGCGCCAGATTGTGCTGGTCAAGCCGCAGTCGTACATGAACACCTCGGGCGGCCCCATCTCCAAGCTTTGCCGCGAGTACAAAATCAAGGCCGAGGAGTTGCTCGTAATCCACGATGAGCTCGACATTCCCGCCGGCGACGTGCGCGTCAAGGTAGGTGGCGGCCACGCCGGCCACAACGGCCTGCGTTCCATCATCGACAAGATGGGCAGCCGCGACTTTAGCCGCATCCGCACCGGCATCGGCAACCCTCCCGGCAAGATGGCTGTCGCCGACTACGTGCTCAAGCAGCTGCGCGCCCGCGAGGCCGAGGACTTCCAGGACACCTGCGCCCGCGCCGCCGACGCCGCCGGCCTGGCGATTGTGCACGGCGTAATCTATGCCCGCGACCACGTCAACGGCTCCGCCTCTGCCAACGGCAAGCACTAAAACCTACCAAAAAGGGATGTTTATTTTGGCAGGTTTTATATGCGAAAACGCCGCAGCGACCGCATCGCAATAAACCCTGTGCCGCCATACATACCCAACACCCCAAAAGGGGCCGGCCTCACCGATATGCAAGGCCGGCCCCTTTTGTCGTTTTATCTGATAAAACCCGCCAAAATAAACCTGTCTCTTTGTGCTAGATCACTTTTCCCGCCTGCCAAAGATACACGTAAGCAACATGTCCATGAGGGTATAATTTACACCGTATGTCTGCACAACGCCTGTGCGCGTACGGTTTTATTCGGGCTGCCGTCCATTTCCGTGGAGGCACGGTTCGGTTGCCCTAACAAGAGAGGGGTTCTATGTATAAGATCCTGGAGAAGACGCAGTTCTCGGAGAAGGTGTTCAAGTTCCGCATCGAGGCGCCTGCAATCGCCAAGCATGCGCACGCTGGACAGTTCCTCATGGTTCGCGCCAACGAGACGGGCGAGCGTGTCCCGTTTACTCTGGCCGGCTGGAACGGTGACGAGGGCTGGGTCGAGTTCATCTTCATGGTGATCGGCAAGACCACCGAGATGCTTTCCACCTACGAGGCCGGCGAGTCGCTGCGCGACGTCGTGGGCCCGCTGGGCGTTCCCACCGAGATGGCCGAGGGCCCCTGCGCCGTCATTGGCGGCGGCGTCGGCCTGGCAATTGCCTTCCCGGTCGCCAAGCACCTGGTCGAGACCGGCCACGAGGTGCACGCCATCATGGGCGCTCGCACCAAGGACCTCCTGCTCATGGAGGACCAGTTCCGCGAGCTCCTCGACGAGGACCACATCCACATCACCACCGACGACGGTTCCTACGGAGAGCAGGGCGTTGTCACCGCTCCGCTGGAGCGCCTGCTGCAGGACAAGGCCGTGAGCCAGGTCTTCTGCGTCGGCCCCGTTCCGATGATGAAGTTCTCGACCCTCACCGCCCAGAAGTACGACACCCCCATCACCGCGTCGCTCAACCCCATCATGGTTGACGGCACCGGTATGTGCGGCTGCTGCCGCGTCGAGGTGGGCGGCGTGACCAAGTTTGCTTGCGTCGACGGCCCCGACTTCGATGCCACCCTGGTCGACTGGGATGACCTTCGTGCCCGCCAGGCCGCTTACCGTTCCGAAGAGGGCGAGTCCCTCAAGGCCTATGAGGAAAAGAGCTGCGCATGCCACTAGTTAACGGTCGTTTCGTTGCCGATATGAAGTCGCCCCGCACCCCCGATAACGAGGAGCCGGCCGCCGAGCGCGCCTGCGACTTCCGCCCCGTCGACAAGGGCTTCACCGAGGAGATGGCGCTGGCCGAGGCCGAGCGCTGCCTCAACTGCAAGAAGCCGTTCTGTGTTGAGGGCTGCCCCGTCAACATCAACATCCCCCGCTTTATCGAGCAGATCCGCGAGAAGGACTTTGGCGGCGCCCTCGATACCATCCGCGAGGACTCCATGCTTCCCGCCATCTGCGGTCGCGTCTGCCCGCAGGAGAACCAGTGCGAGGGCAAGTGCATCCGTGGTAAGAAGTCCGAGCCCGTGGCCATCGGCCAGCTCGAGCGCTTCCTGGGTGACCGCCCCGAGCTCGCCTCCACGCCCAAGATGGCTCCCAAGAACGGCAAGAAGGTCGCCGTCGTCGGCTCCGGCCCGTCCGGCATCACCTGCGCTGGCGAGCTCGCCCGTAACGGCTTTGACGTCACCGTCTTTGAGGCCTTCTTCACCGGCGGCGGCGTGCTGGTCTACGGCATCCCCGAGTTCCGTCTGCCCAAGGCGGTCGTCAAGCGCGAGATTGACGGCCTTGAGGACATGGGCGTCAAGTTTGAGTACAACTCCGTCGTGGGCAACATGGCCACGGCCGATGAGCTGTTCGAGCAGGGCTTCGACGCCATCTACGTGGCGACCGGCGCTGGCCTGCCCAAGTTCCTCAACGTCCCCGGCGAGAACCTGCCCAACGTCTTCTTCGCTAACGAGTACCTCACCCGCGTGAACCTGATGAAGGCCAACAAGTTCCCCGAGTACGACACCCCCACCAAGCACGGCAAGAACGTCGTCGTCTTTGGCGGCGGCAACGTGGCTATGGACGCTGTCCGTACCGCCAAGCGCCTGGGCGCCGAGCACGCCATCATCGCCTACCGTCGTACCGAGGACGAGATGCCCTGCCGTCGCGCTGAGCTGCACCATGCTAAGGCCGAGGGCGTCGAGGTTCTGCCGCTCGTCTCCCCGCTCGAGTTTGTCGCTGGCGAGGACGGCTCCGTGTGCGCCGTCAAGGTCCAGAAGATGGAGCTCGGCGAGCCCGACGAGTCCGGCCGTCGTCGCCCGGTGCCCATCGAGGGCGCCATCGAGGAGATCCCCTGCGACGTCGCGATCTCGGCTATCGGTACCAACGCCAACCCCTTCGCTGCCAAGATCGGCGGCAAGATGGAGCTCAACAAGTGGGGCTACATCGTCGCCGACGAGGAGACCGGCCAGACCACCGATCCCCGCATCTGGGCCGGCGGCGACATCGTTACCGGTGCCGCTACGGTCATTCTGGCGATGGGCGCCGGCAAGAAGGCCGCCGCTTCCATCACCAAGAGCCTGCTGGGTGAGTAATCACCTGCAGCGCTAACCACCAAACGGCAAAGTCCCCGTCGGGCACACGCCCGGCGGGGACTTTTTCTATGCCGGCCGCCCGATCACCATAAAGGGAACGGGCACCTTTGTGATGGCTTTTGGTCGGCTAGCCTTCGAGCTGCGCCACCTTGTAGCGGTAGGCAGCGGCTATGACGTCTTTGCAGCCCTCGCGGCCCAGCTTGGCGCGGTTGACGACGATATCCTTGCCGCTCGTCATTTTCCACTTTCCGGCGCTGTAGCGCTTATAGAACGCCTCGCGTGCCTTCTGCTGCTGCTTGACCAGCTTGGCGCCCTTCTTTTTGTTGAGCCCACGCTTCTTGCGCACGATCTCGACGCGGTCCTCAAAGGGTGCGGTCACCAACACGGCAATGTGATTAGGGTTGTTACGCAGCAGGTAATCGGACAGGCGACCCTCGATAATGCAGCTCTCGGTCTCGCCCAGGTCCAAAATCACCTGGCTCATCTTTTGGAACAACTTGTCCGAGTACGAACGCGCATCGTAGCGGTCGGGCAGAAACGCCATGTTCTCCACGGCCAGACGCTCGTCATAGGCGGCCATCTTATCGAGCGACTCACCCGCGCGCATCGACGCACGCACCAGCAGCTCGTTGTCGTACAGCGGAATTCCCAACTCGTTGGCAAGCATGCGGCCAATCTCGTGGCCCTCGGCGCCAAAGTCGCGCGCGATGGTAATGACCACAGGATTCTTCTTGTTCTCCAGATCGCTCATCGCGATTCCTTTCTCTATGTGACAAAGGGACAGTCCCTTTGTCACATTCATTTTGCCCCCACCTTCGTCCTGGTTTCCCAAGTGCGGCAGATTGCCCCGAAAGAGGAGCGCCGCGTACTAAATGTACGCAAGCGACGATTGAGGGGCAAGGTGCCGTGCTTGGGGAAGCAGGACTATGCGGCCACAATGCGACGTTGATATGCCCTCACCAGCAGCGAGATACCAAAGTTGAGCACAAAGTACATCGCAAACACCAGGCCGTAGAGCATAAGCACCTGCGACAGGTCGATCGCGTGGGCCATCACGACGTTTGCCGTGTACATGAGCTCGGCCACGTTAATGCCCGAAAGATACGAGCTGTCCTTGATGACGGTCGTGCACTGGCTAAACAGCGCCGGAATGATCGTCTTAAACGTCTGCGGCAGAATGATGTAGCGCATGGTGGCAAAGAAGCCAAAGCCCTGGCTCTGCGCCGCCTCAAACTGGCCGCGCGGAATCGAGTTGAGGCCGCCGCGCACAATCTCGGCCATAACGGCGCTGGTAAACAGCGTAAAGGCGATGGTCGAAATCACAATGTCCAAACCCTGCACCGTAAAGTAGATAAACAGGATCCACAGCAAGTTTGGCGTGCAGCGGAACAGCTCGATATAGGCGCTCACCAAAATACGGAATGGACGGGGCGCGTAGCTTTTAACGAGCGCCAGCACCGTGCCAAAGATGAGCGAGAAAAAGATCGACAGCGCCGAGATCTCGATCGTCTTAACAAAGCCGCCCCAAATGTAGAGCAGGTTGGTCGCGTTGAAGATTTCCATGCGCTAGGCCTCCTCTACGTTGTCGAGCCCCAGCTCGGCCAGGCTCATGCCGCGCGGGCGCTCCTTGGAGCGGCGCTCGAGCCACTGCACCAGCATGGCGAGCGGAAAGCAGATGATGAAATACATAAGGCAGCAGACGATGTATCCCTGCAGGTAACCGTACAGACTCACAAAGTTGTCGGAACGGTACATAAGGTCGCCGCCGGCCACAAGCGCTAGCACCGACGTGTTTTTGACCAGGTTGAGTGCCTGGTTACACAGCGGCGGCAGAATGATCTTGAACGTCTGGGGCAGCACGATGTAGCAGTATGCCTGCGCACGGGTGAAGCCCTGGCTCTGGGCCGCCTCCATCTGGCCACGCGGAACGGCCTCGATACCGGTACGGATGACCTCCGAAATGTAGGCAGCGTGATACAGGCCCACGCCCAAGAAGCCCAGCACAAACGGCGCGATACGCACCGGCTGGTCGGCACCGGTTATGGCCTGCAAAAACTGCGGACCGGCCATGTACATAAAGAGCACCTGCACGGGCAGCGGGGTGTTCTGGTAAAACTCCACGTACACGCGGCTTATGGCGCGCAGAACGCGAGAACGAGTGGTAGAGAACACGCCCAGCAGCGTGCCCAGCACCAGCGACAGCAGCAGACCGGCAACGACCACCTGCAGCGTCACGCCAAAGCCCTCCCAGAAGGGCCCCATGTTTTGGAATGTCGTCGACCAGCGGTCGGCGTCAAACAATCCTTCGAGCATTTGATTCCTTCCTTGGACGATGCGCCTATACAAGACCCCAGGTCTTAACCTCTTGGTCGAGCCAGCCGTCGGCCAGGCGATCGCATATCACCTGATCGACCACGGCCGAAAGATCACAGCCCTTCTTGGTCGCCACGCCGTAGCCCTGCTCGCCAAACTTGACCTCGGGTTGCAGCAGCTCGACGGTCTCGTTCATGTAACCGGCCAGCGTGGAGCGGTCCATGGCAAAGACGTCGATATTGCCGGCATCGAGCGAACTCTTAATGATGGGGTAGCCGCTAAAGGCCCTAAACTCGGGCTTGCAGCTAAAGCCGTTGTCCTTGATCATCTGCTCGATCAGGCCCTGCGTGGTGGCACCCTGGCTCACGCCAATGACCTTGCCGTCCAGGTCCTCAATCGAGGTAAAGCCCGAACGCTTCTTGACCATGAGTCCCACGTAGTCGGTGCGGTACGGCGTCGAGAAATCCCAGCTCTTCTTGCGCTCGTCGGTGATGGTGTAGGTCGCCGCGACCACGTCGAGCTGGCCGTTATCGATCAGCGGGCCGCGCGTCTTGGGCGTTACGTCGGTAAACTCGACAAGCTCCTGGGCACGGGCCTCCTTGTAGCTCACGCCAAAGACGGCAGCGGCGATCTGGTAGCACAAATCGACCTCCATGCCCTCAAAGCAGCCCTTGGCGGTGTCGTAATAGCCGTAGCCGGGAACGTCCTTCTTAACGCCGGCATTCAGATGGCCACGCGACTTGATGGCCGCAAGCTTAGACCCCTTGTCGGAGTCCTCACCGCCGGTGGAGTTGCCGCAACCGGTAAGCGCGGTCCCCGTCAGCGCGAGCATACCGGCGCCCGCCAGCTGCAAAAAGTGGCGGCGCGACACGGCCGCCCTCGTCATATCCGTCATGTCCATCACCGCGCCTAGTGCAGAATCTTGGACAGAAACTCGCGGCAGCGCGGGTTCTCGGGGTTATCGAAGAAGTGCTCGGGTGTGCCCTCCTCCAGGATGCGGCCGTCCTCCATAAAGATGACGCGGTCGGCCACCTGGCGCGCAAAGCCCATCTCGTGCGTCACGCAGATCATGGTGATATCCTCCTGCGCGAGCTCAATCATAACGTCCAGGACTTCCTGGACCATCTCGGGGTCGAGCGCCGAGGTCGGCTCGTCAAACAGGATGATGGGCTGCTTGGTGCACAGGGCACGGGCAATGGCGATGCGCTGCTGCTGACCGCCCGAGAGGTTCTGCGGATACTCGCCGGCCTTATGCGCCATGCCGACGCGCTTGAGCGCGGCGATGGCGATCTCGGTCGCCTCCTCCTTACTCTTCTTTTGCAGCTTGATGGGCGCGAGCGTCAGGTTGCCCAGCACCGTCATGTTGGGATATAGGTTGAACTGCTGAAACACCATGGAGCTGTACTTGCGAGCCATCTCCAGGTGATTCTTTTTGGTGAGCGGCGTACCGTCGATGATGACCTCGCCCGACGTGGGCTCCTCCAGATAATCGACGCAACGGATGAGCGTGGACTTGCCCGAGCCGGAAGGCCCGATCATTACGAGCTTCTCGCCGCGCTTGACGGTGAGGTTGATATCTTTGAGCACATGCAGGTCGCCAAAGTACTTGTTGAGATGCTTGATCTCGATCATGTCTGCCATGAATATCCCTTTCCTGCGCTTACACGAATTGCTCTATTTTACGGAAAGAACCACGTTTCCGCAGCCCACACTGCATTCCCGTAAAGAACCCGCAACCTTTAACCCACTCATTGGGGACAGACTTAAATGAGTACCCAGCCCACCAAAAAGGGGCGCGACCATGACGGCCATACCCCTCAAGACCCGAAAATAATACAACCGCCCTTGTTGAGCATAAGTCAGCGAAAACCCGTACACGCGAGCAAGGTGACGTGAAATGAAAGGGCGCAGACCTCATGGTCGCGCCCTTGAAATTGAACGTCAGATTGCCGCGTGTACGGGTTTGCAGCGTCGAGCCGTTACGCGGTTTGGTAAAACCGCGTAACAAATTACACGAGTTTGCCGCCGACGATCTTTGCCGCGGCCGGTTTATCGAAGTTGCCGCCGGTGGCCTTGCCGAGCGCCCCCATAACCTGGCCCATCTGCTTCTTGGACGTGGCGCCCAGCTCGGCGATGACCTGCTCAATCAGCGCCTCGAGCTCCTCGCCCGAAACCTGCGCGGGCAGTAGGCTCTCCAGAATCTTGACCTGCTCGGTCAGGTTGTCGGTACGATCTTGATCGGTACCGGCCTTGATGGACATCTCCAACGTCTCGCTTGTCTGCTTAATCAGACGCTTGATCATGCTGTTGACGTCTTCCTCGGTCACGTCGCGGCGCTCGTTGACCTCGATGTTCTTAACCTCGGCCTTTACCTGGCGAATGATAGACAGGCGCACCTTGTCCTTGGCCTTCATGGCGGCAATCATTTCCTGCTGCAGCTCTTCGTTGGTCATCTGCAAATCCTCCTCAATAGTGTGGGCGGCACTCGCATGAGCACCGCCCCTTGATTACTCAGTCGTCGACGAATCGTCGGTCGAGCTCTTGGTGACGCCCTTCAGGCTCACGTTATAGGGCACGTCCTTGGGCATGGGGTTGACGGTAATGTCGGCATCCTTCGTGTACTTCTCCAGCCACTCGTTGTATGCCGTGCCCGATGCCTGGGTCTTCACCACATTGGAAACGTACTTCTTAATAGCCTTGGGCACCTGATTGATGTCATCGACCTGGCCATCGACATGGAAGTAGTCGGTGCACTTGATGATGTGGTAGCCATACGTCGACTCGACCACGTCGCTCACATCGCCCTTGTTAAGGCCCTCGAGCGCCGTCTGGTAGCTGTCGACAAAGGTGGTGAGCTTATCCCAGCCCACGTCACCCTTCTTCTCCTTGGAACCGGTGTCGTCGGAATACTGCTTCACGGCATCCTCAAAGCTCAGCTCGCCGGAGTTGATCTTATCCAGGCACTCCTGCGCCTCGGCCTTGGCGGCGGCCTTGTCCTCGTCGGAAGCGTCGGAATCAACCTTGATCAGGATGTTCGACGAGCGGCGGGCATCGTTGTAGTTAGAAAGGTTCTCGTTAATGTAATCGACAATCTCGCTGTCCTTGGGCTTGCTGGTGGGAGCAACGGCATCCTTAAGCTTCTGCTGCGCCAGGCTCTCCTTGAGCGAGTCCTTGTAGGTGTCCTCGGTATAGCCGTAGGTCTTAAGGGTCTCCTTAAAGGTCTTGGCGCCGCCCGCGCTCTTGCAGGCGTCCTTCCAAGCCTTCTCTACTTCCTCGTCCGAAACCGTCACGCCGTTCTCCTTCTGCGCCTGCTGGAGCAGAATCTGCTGCGTATAGGAATCGATGAGCTGTTTGCGGTACTTCTTGGGCGTCAGGTCGTTGTCAACCAGATACTGCGCCCAATCCTCATCCTTGGTGTAACCGTAGGACGTGCGCATGCTCATGATCTGCTTGGTTACGGTGTCCTCGGTGAGATTGGTTCCGTTGACGGTAGCAGCCACACCGCCGGTCAGTTTGTAACCCGAGTTATTGTTCTCGGTCTGCGACATCAAACCGGAGCACGCCATGGCCGAGACGGAAAGCAGCATTGCCAGCACGCCGATAACCACCAGGACGATCTTGACGGTCTTAGACACGTACGTCTTGCGCTGCTTCTTGCGAGAGCTGGAGGCAGCGCGGGCCTGCTGCTCGGGCGTCGGCGCGGCCTCGGAGTTCTTTTTCTTATTTGCCATAGTTGGCCTTTCGCATCACGAATCGAACAAACGTCATTGTGTCACAACGCGGCCCCCGCGGCACACCTGGTGCATGGGGGACAGGTTAATCTGCACCATTTTGGTGCAAAGGTGCCAGTCTTAGAAGTGGCGGCGGATGGCGTCGACCATGCCCTGGGACGAAGTCTGGCCGAGCACGTCGGCTGCGGCGTCGGCATCCATAAAGATATTCATAAGCGCTTGCAGGGCCTCGACCTGGCCGCCCGGCTCGGCAATACCCAGATTGATGATGATCTGCGCCGGCACGGGGGCACCCATGCCCGCCATAGCATTGAACGTCACGGGCGCGGAGGGCTTAATCACCGCGATATAGGGCTTAGCCACAAACCCCGGATCGGTATGCGGAATGGCAATATTGGCCGCCGGCATGGCGAGGCCCGTGGGATAGATGTCCTCGCGCGTACGGACGGCATCGAGCCAACCGGACGCAATGTAGCCGCGCGGAGCAAGCTCGCCCTCGAGTCGCGCAAACACCTCATCCGGCGTCGCGCACTCCCAATCAAAAAACACCAGCTCAGGCGCGAATAGCATCTCGGCGTTATCCGCCATACCGTCCTCCAAAGTTGCATGAGGTTCACAATGCCCCATATGATAGCGAAACCAGACAGGCAAGGTTAGCCGAGGATCCCAATCATCTCGAGTGCGCGGGCAGGCGTCAAGCACACCTCGGGCATCGCCTCCAGCATGCGCCGGTCGCTCGTGACCACGTAGTCAACATCTGCCGTCTCGCCCGAAGCGATGATGAGGTTGTCTTCGAGATCCGGCATGCGCTTGCCAAGCATGCGCGCCATCTCGCACTCCGCCAACGAAAGCGGAGAGGCAGTTGCCACCTGCATCATATGCTCGATGCAGGCCCATGACGCCGAGGCAAACGAAACGTTAATCCCATTCGCATTCCGCCGAGCCAGACGCCGAGGCAGGATATAGAACACATCCTTTGCCGTCGTGGGCGTGTACAGAAGGTCAATCTTTCCCGCCTCGGCCAGTTCAACTAATCTCTTCGCTTCGTCGAACGCCCCCTCTTGCAGGTAATAATCGAGCCAAACGTTCGTATCTACCAAGAGATGCTTTGCCTCGATCATCGACAATTCGCCTCGGTGTCGGCAATCATCGCGTCATACATATCATCTCGTACGGCATCCCAGTCTTCCGCAGATGATCCAACTGGCGCAAAATCCGAAGCATTTAGCCCCAGCGATGAAAAAGCTAGGCCACACCCCTGCTCAGCCAGGCTCTCCGCGCGGGGCGCCTCGCGCTTATCCGTCACCATAAATCCCGGCAGCGCTTGATGCTCGACAAGATAGGCCCAAAGCGCACGAACGGCATCGCTCGGCCCCAATCCATTGCGTGTCAGGACCGCATCGCCACCAGCCTTGAGCATAGGATCGATTCGTGTGTTGAGCTGCACCGTTGCTGCACCCATAGCGGCTCCTCTCTACTTGCTAGCAGTATAGCAAACATAAAAGGCCGCGCAAAAGGGCCCCGCCCACACACGGACGAGGCCCTATCGGATTTCTTGGAATGGGAATGGTGCCCGTCACGTTATCCAAAGCCCAAAATCAAAGAGGTATTAAGCTGATTGGGGCACATGTGATTCCATATGCCCCAATCAGCTTTTTTGATAGTTTACGTCGCAAGGAAAACCAAGCGAATCCTTTTACGCGCGATGGCGCGCCGGATCAATTGCCACCTTACCGCTCTCCAGCACGTGGACGCGGCCGTCAGCGAGCATCTGCACGACTTCGGGATACAGCACGTGCTCGATCGCGTGAATGTGCTCCTCGAGTGTGTCGACATCCCAGCCTTCCTCAACAGCCAGCGCGCGCTGGGCAATGATGGGGCCGTTGTCGTAGATCTCGTTGGCAAAATGCACGGTCACACCGGTCACCTTGACGCCGCGCGTAAAGGCATCGTCGATCGCATGCGCACCGGTAAAGCTCGGCAGCAGCGCCGGATGCAGATTGACAACGCGGTTGGGGAACGCCGCCAGCAGCGGCGTATGCACCATTCGCATGTAGCCAGCCATGACCACATACTCGCAGCCGCGCTCGAGAAGCTCGTGCGCAATAATCTCGTCGGCGGCGATAGGGTCGGCGTAGACATCCTTGGAGAGCGTCAGCGTCTGGATACCCGCACGCTCTGCACGCTGCAGGCCCTTGGCCGAAGGACGGCTCGACACCACGAGCTCGATCGAAGCATTGAGCTTGCCGGCGGCGATCAGGTCGACGAGCGCCTGTAGGTTGGTGCCCGAACCGCTGATGAGCACGCCGATCTTGAGCGGCTCGGTGGTATCGGTGCCGGTCGGACGGGTATAGGGCGCAAAACCCAGGCCCTCGGCGGCAGCCGTCTGCTCGTTAGCGCTCATCGGAGTACACGACCTTACCGGAGCCCTCGACGCATTCGCCCACGCGGAACGGCTTCTCGCCCAGCGCGACCAGGGCATCGGTTACCGCGGCCTCATCTTCGGGAGCGACAATCAGGCACAGGCCGACGCCCATGTTGAAGGTCTTGCATGCCTCGTTGGGCGTAAGCTCGGCCTGGTGCGAAACATAGGTGATGACGGGCGGAATGTCCCAGCCCATCTCGGCGCCATTGCGGGTGACCACGGCGTCGACGTCGTCGGCCAGCGCACGGTTAAGGTTCTCGGTGATGCCACCGCCGGTGATATGGGCGATGGCGTGCACCGGAGCGCCGCCGCGGAGCAGCTCAAGAATCGGCTTGACGTAGATGCGCGTGGGGGCCAGCAGAGCGTCTGCCAGTGATGCGCCGCCGAGCTCCTCGAGCGGACGGCTCAGCTCCTCGGCCTTAGCGGCGGCCTCGGGCGTACCCGGCTTGATGCCGTCAACGCCGATGACTTTACGCACGAGCGAGTAGCCGTTGGAGTGCACGCCGGTGGAGGGAAGGCCCAGAATCACGTCGCCGGGGCGGACGTTGGCGGGGTCGAGCATCTTGGGACGGTCGACGACACCCACGGTAAAGCCGGCGAGGTCGTAGTCGGCGGGAGCCATGACGCCCGGGTGCTCGGCCATCTCGCCGCCCACGAGCGCGCAGCCCGCGAGCTTGCAGCCGTCTGCCACGCCCTTGATGATCTTTGCCATGTGCTCGGCCTCGATGTGGCCAATGGCAACATAGTCCAAAAAGAAGAGCGGCTCGGCGCCCGAAGCCAAAATGTCGTTGACGCACATGGCGACCAGGTCCTGGCCCACCGTCTCGTGACGGTCCATGATCTGGGCGAGGACGAGCTTGGTGCCCACGCCGTCGGTACCGCTGATCAGGATCGGGTCTTCCATATCCTTAAGTGCGGCGGCCGAGAACAGGCCGCCAAAGCCACCGATGCCACCGATAACCTCGGGACGGTTGGTATCCTTAACCATTTGCTTAATAGCGTCGACGGCGCGGCCGCCCTCGGCGGTATCGACGCCGGCATCCTCATACGTCACATGCTTGCTGTCGCTCATCTGAGCCTTCCTCTCCCACTACCGTTTGACACACAGACGCCAAACAGTGCCCATAGTTGCCCTCAAGTTGGCGCACACGGTAACAACACGCGCCGCCAAATCAACAAAACAGCAGGTAAAACCTACCAAAATAAACCTGTCCCTAAATGGCAGGTTCTAGGCCTCGCCGTGCTTCTCTTCCCAGCTGCGGTCATCGTATTTCTCGACCACGGCGTCATCGCCAAAGTGCAGCGGCTTATCCAGGTTGCGGGGCTTAAAGCCCTCCATAAACTTGTCGCGGCCAAAGCTCTCGGGAATCGCCACGGGATAACGGCCGGTAAAGCACGCATCGCAGTAGCCGCCCTTGGGCATGACCTTCAGCAGGCCCTCGACCGAAAGGAAGGCCAGCGAATCGGCGCCAATGTACTCGCAGATCTCATCGACCGTCTTGTTAGCGCTGATGAGCTGCGACTGCACGTCGGTATCGATGCCGTAGAAGCACGGCCAGATGACCTCGGGCGAGTTGATGCGGATGTGAATCTCCTTGGCGCCGGCGTTGTGCAGCATCTTGACGAGCTGCACCATGGTGGTGCCGCGTACGATGGAGTCGTCGATGACGACCAGGCGCTTGCCCTCGATATTGTCGCGCAGCGGATTGAGCTTCATGCGCACGCCCATGGCACGCAGCTCCTGCGTGGGCTCGATAAACGTACGGCCCACATAGCGATTCTTGATGAGGCCCTCGCCAAAGGGAATGCCGCTCTCGCGCGAATAACCCTCCGCAGGCGGCAGACCGGAGTCGGGCACGCCGATGACCAGGTCGGCATCGACGGGCTCCTCGTGTGCCAGCTGACGACCCATGTCGTAACGGCAGGCGTAGACGCTCTTGCCATTCATGATGGAGTCGGGGCGGGCAAAGTAGACCTGCTCAAAGATGCAGTTAGCGGGCTCTTCGGCAGCGGGCACACCCTGCTCGGATACCAGGCCCTCGGCACTGATGCGCAAGATCTCGCCGGGACGGACATCACGGACATACTCGGCGCCCACGATATCGAGTGCACATGTCTCGGAGGCAACGACCCAGCCGCCAGCGCGCGTGACATGAGCGGCAGCGTCGACCGTCGCGGCGTCGTCTTGCGACGGTAGCTGCGAAACGGATGCGGCGTCGGCCTGGTCCAGGCCCTCGTCCACGAGCTTGCCCAGCACCAGCGGACGAATGCCATGTGGGTCGCGGAAAGCGTAGAGTGCCTGCTCGTTGATGAGCGTCATGGCGTAGCCGCCGCGCACGAGCTCCATGGTCTTGCGAATGCCCTCGCGCAGGTGGCCCGTACGCTGGGTAAAGTAGCCAATGAGCTTGGTCGCGACCTCGGAATCCGAATTGGAGAGGAACGGCACGCCGAGCTCGATCAGCTGGCGGCGCAGCTCGTCAGTGTTAACCAGGGTGCCGTTGTGCGCAAGCGCGATGATGACGCTGTTGATGGTGGAAAGATGCGGCTGCGAGGCTTCCCAGCTCTTGGCGCCGGCGGTACCATAGCGCACGTGGCCCACAGCCAACTGGCCGGAGAGCGTCGACAGGTCGGCGTTGGAGAACACGCGATCGAGCAGTCCCAGGTCTTTGCGAACCATAACCGTGCCGCCATCGCCCACGGCGATTCCCGCCGATTCCTGGCCGCGATGCTGCAGCGCACGCAGACCAAAGTACGTCAGTCGAGCCACGTCGCGATCGGGTGCCCACACACCAAAGATGCCGCATTCCTCATGCAGCTGGTCGGAGTCCGGATCATACGTCGACATGGTCGTCACCCGTCCTGTAGCACGCTCGGCCGCGCGGATGGTTTCTTGAGACATGGCATCCCCTCAGAGCCTCGTTATTTGGCGTTACCTGCCCTATTATACGCACGGCAAGACAAGCACTCCCGCGCATGAACAGCGGTTTTTAAAAGCCCACCGAGCTTATAATCCGTTTTGCGGCCAAACATTTTATCGGGCAACCCGCCCTCGGGGCCAACGGTCCCGTATGTTTCCGTCGCGACGCGTCTCGCCCACCGTTAGGGCTTACATTGCTGCAATTGGGCCATTCGTCCTGTCTTTAAGCAGGTCGGCGGCGTATCCTTGTAACCTACAACAAAACGAGAAAGGTTCCGTATGGATCGAAACGAACTCGACCCCAGCGTCCCCAGCGCCACGGAGGTCAAGAAGATTCCCCTCATCATTAAGGTGTACGCCGTCCTGTGCATCCTGTCCGGCGTAGGCACGCTCCCTTCGGTCGGCGCCTTTATGTGGCAGGTCATCACCGCGCTCATCAACGGCAACGCCGCCGCCAAGCTCGGCGACAACACGCTCGTCGCAGTCGGTCTTATCGTCGCCGGCATCATGCTCTCGGCGGCGAGCGCGGTCATCTTGATCATCTTTGGCCTGGACCTCATCAAGAACCAGCGCCGCAACGCCGCGCGCCTGTCCTATATCCTTATCGCACTTACCGTCGTTGAGCTTTTGGTCGACGTGATGCTCCAGGGTATCGGGCCGTTCTTGCTGCGCCCCGCCATCCAGCTCGGCATCCTCGTCGCGCTTTCGGCCACTGTTGACCCAACGCTTCGTCAGGAGCGCGAACTGCAGCGCCGCCTGCAGGAGATGCTCGATCGCGACGCCGCCGCCGAGGGCATGCTCGGCCGCGATGAGACCGGCGAGGGCTACATTAAGCTCAACTACTTCAACCTGTTTTGGGTATTCTTTGTCTGCTGCGTGCTCGGCCTAATCCTGGAGGACATCTGGCACATGACGGTCGACGATCCAGGCGTCTACCAGAACCGCGCCGGCATGCTATTTGGCCCCTTCAGCCCCATCTACGGATTTGGCGCCGTACTCATGACCATGGTGCTCAACCGCTTCTACAAAAAGAACCCCATCATTATCTTTTTGGTGAGCGCCCTGCTTGGCGCAAGCTTTGAGGTCTTTGTAGGCTGGTTTATGCAGACCTCGTTCGGTGTGGTCTCGTGGAGCTACTCGCATATGAAGCTCTTTGGCATGCCCGATCCGCTCGCCGTGCTTACGGGCGGTCGCACTTGCACGGGCTTCGCCTGCCTGTGGGGTCTGGGCGGACTCATCTGGATCAAGCTGCTGCTGCCCAGATTGCTCAAGCTCATTAACATGATTCCCTGGAAGAGTCGCTACTCAGCCACCGTCATCTTTACCATCATCATGCTGGTCGACGGCGTCATGACGCTGCAATCGCTCGACTACTGGTACCAGCGTGTCAACGGCACGGCCAGCGATATTCCCGTTGCGCAGTTCTACGGAAAGTACTTCGATAACGAGTATATGGAAAATCGCTTCCAGAGCATGACCATGAGCCCCAAGGACGCCACACGCGTGTAGCGAGCGCCGGCACAAAACAGCCCCAACACACCAAAGCCCGCTGGCAGATCTACACGAGCTGCCAGCGGGCTTTTGCTATAGACGTACACGGGTTGCCGGCTAGGCGTTACGCTTCGCGCTCGACCTCGCTCACGCACTCGTTCTTGATAGTGCCGACGAGCGCCTGCAGGGCATCGACCACATGCGGGCGAATGTCTCCGCCAATGAGCACGAGCATGATGTCGTCGCCCACGGCAAGCTCGCCGCTCGCCAGCCATACGCGCACATAGCCGATGCCGGGCATCGCGCGCGTCGCCTCGATGGCAGCCTGCACCTTGCTGGCGTCGTAGCCAAACACCACGCCGCCCACCTTGTGGCCCGGCGCCACGCCATCGGTCTCGACACCGCGCGCCTCGGACTTGGGTGTCGCGCGCACCACGCCATTGTGCGTCAGGTACATGCCACACGCCGGCGCCGAAGCGTCGGCCTTGGCTTCGCGCAGCCACGCATCGACCGAAGGCATCAATTTGCCGTTCTCAAGCATCGCTTCCCCTTTTTTCCGTCGTCGAGTAGCTAATTTGGGACGGGGCTCTTTTAGCTACCCCCGTCACCTAACCCAGCAAAATCATTCTGCATATCCGGGGTAGCTAAAAGAGCCCCGTCCCAAATTAGCTACTCTCGAACCGCTTATTCCTCGACCGGCGTGAGTACCATGACGGCGCGCGTATTGCTAAATGACAGTGAGCGACAAGTCACAAGCGTTACGACCTTAGTTGCCGAGGCAGCACGGTCGGTCGCATCGTTTGCCACGGCCGAGGCGCCATCGAGCATCTCGGACAGATAATTCGTCAGCCCGTCGTCGCCCTCAAAGTTGGTCGCGCGCGCCTTGGAGTACGTATCCTCAACCACCTTGGTCGCCAGCGGTCTCAGCTTATACGTGCCATCGCGCGTGATGTAGTACACGTACTCGATGCTGTCGAACGTCGCCTGGTCGGTGGTGTCCGAGATCACATTAAACATCGATCCGTCGTTCATATGGTGGCCGTAGATTGTCGTCTGCTGGTCCACCATGCCCGGCGCGACATCTTCGAAGTCCAAGAAAATCGCACCCGATGCATTGGACGTACCGTCAAACAGCGTGTTGAGGTATTTAGAGTTGTCCTTGGCCTGCACCACGGGATAGTTGATGTTGGTATCCGGCACATAAATCCATCCCACGATCTCGGGATTTGCCTTAGCAAGAGCGTCAAAATCGACAATCGGCACGCCGCTCGCATCCTTATCGCTCACGTACTGCTTCTCGATTTTCTGGTACGAATCGCTTGCCTGCTTATAGCCAATCTGAGCATTGATAAAGATGGCGGCAGCGGCGACAATCAGACCGATGCCCACGATGATGAGCAGAATGGGGATGATGGAGCGGCGCTTCTTACGCGGCGGCTCGGTGTAGCTGGACGGAGCGCCGCTCGGTTGCCTCGTCGACCGGGCCTGCTTCTTTGCCGTGCCATATGACGAGGGGCGAAACGCAGCCGGCGTATCCTGACGGCGATGGGACGTCGGCGTTACGGGGCGCGGCGCACGAGCCTGTTGAGGAGAGGATGCCCGACCCTGCTGCATGGAGCGGGCCGATCCCGACTTGGATGGATCGGGGATATGAGAAGCCGAGAAACGTTTTCCCTGATAGTCGGACATGACTCTCCCTATGATTACAACGGAACGGCAAGCCGCTTAGGCGTCAGCCATCTCCTGCTTCATCTTCTCGATAATTGCGCGATACTCGGGATCGCAAGCACCCAGAATCTGCGTGGCGTAGATGGCAGCGTTCTTGGCGCCGTTGATGGCAACGCATGCCACAGGCACGCCCGAAGGCATCTGCACCATCGACAGCAGCGAATCCATGCCGCCCAGATCACTCGTCTTCATAGGCACGCCGATAACCGGCAGCGGCGTAAAGGCAGCCACGACACCGCCCAGGTGCGCGGCCTTGCCGGCTGCGGCGATAATCACCTTGATGCCACGGTCGGCGGCAGTCGAAGCCCACTCGTGGACCTTCGCCGGCGTACGGTGCGCGCTGGCAATCACGAGCTCATAGGGCACACCGAGCGCCTCGAGCTCGGCGGTGCAGCCTTCCATAACGCCCAGATCGGACTTGGAACCCATGATGATCCCGACAACCGGCTTTTGATCTGCCATAAACAAAGACCTCCTGTTGAGAGCGGTGACGCGGCCAATCCGCGACCCTTAACTACTGAGAGTAGTATAGCTGCTCCCGTCCCTGCGGTCTGTTGGTGCTCTGCGGCGGCCCGGTGTTTTC